>NZ_JBFNXW010000001.1:908113-1210818 GCF_040811775.1 Balneola sp. MJW-20 | reverse complement strand
ACTCTTACAGCAGGAAAGAAGCAGTCGTTCTTCCGTTTCTCAGCGAAGCAGAGTTTCTTCTCCGGTTAACAGAAGCCGTTCTACCGTTGGCAATAATGCTTCATCTCGTAACAGAGTGAGAACTACTATTCCATCGAATAGCAGAGTTCGCAGTTCTACAAGATCTGGCAGCAGCAGATCTTCATCAGTCCGAAGAAGCTCTTCGAGCAGCCGTTCAAGCAGTTCGGTAAGGAGCAGCAGTCGGTCCTCTTCAAGCAGAGGTTCATCTTCTTCAAGAAGCAGAGGCAGCAGCCGAAGTTCTTCATCCAAGCGTGGCGGAAACTAATTACAGTATCTTTTAAATCTGATACAGGCCAAAATACCGGAATAATACATACATCGGGTTTTGGCCTTTTTTCGGGGCTTATACTTTTAACATGAACCTGCCAGAAGTATGCCCTTTCGACAATCAAAAATGATTCAAAACAATGAGCCGGTTATGACAAAAATCTACAAATTCCTTGTTCTGCTAATGTTGATCCTTTTTGCCGGTAGTGTTACAAAGGTAAATGCTCAGCTGGGTCTTGATCCGAATAATTATTCCTATCTTACTTACCAGATGGGCACCTCAAATTATTCGAATGGAGCTAAAAGTGGGGTTCTTCCATCTGTCAGCAGTTATAACGGATATAGTTCTTTTCTGCAGAACCCTGCTGTAATGGGTATGGCAAAAGAATCAGATTTTACCTTTTCTCTGATCAATAATAATATCAATGAGCAGAGTACTTTTCTGGGAAACAGTACCTCCGAATCGAATAATTCTTTCCGGTTAGGAGAATTCGGATTTGTATATAAAGCTCCTACCTATCAGGGTAGTTTTATTATCGGTGCGGGCTATACAACAACCGATATCTACAACCGAATTGATAATTCATCAGCTTTCAATCAAAGATCAAGTATCACAGACTATTTTGCAGAACCCGGCAGCGGATTTGAAACCCTCGCTTTTGAAACTTTTGCAGCAGACTATGTTACTCAAACCTCAACCTCTCTAACCTCTATCTTCAGACTGGACACAGGTTATAGAGGTCTGGACCAGGATTTTATAAGAAGGCAAAGTGGAAGGATCGGCAATTATTCAGCTTTTATATCATCGGAGATAGCAAAGAGTCTTTACGCCGGAGTATCACTTGGATATTCATATGGAAATCACCGTTTTCAGAATAGTTTTCTGGAAGTAGATCTGCAGAATAATTATAACAGAGAGCTGATCCCTTCCAGCCGGGCCGGCCAGTTTACAGACGTGGAATCATTGGAATTCACAGAAGATCTAGAATCACTTCATTATGGATTTGACCTCAGAGCAGGAGTAGCCCTGGATATGAATTTCCTGAAAATAGGTTCTTCTATCTATCTCCCTTTTCTGATGAGAATAGAAGAGGATTATTACACTTCCCTGCAGAATAATTTAGATGACGGATCAGAACCATTCTTCTTTGAAGAAGATTACGGGATATTTAAATACAGACTACGAAGACCGACTGAATATCAGTTCGGGCTTAGTCTTGGTCCGGCTGCCGGAGTTGAAATATCTGCATCCGCACGTTATCGGGATTTTACAGAACTGGAAGTTGATTTTGTATCCGATTCGGATGGAGACGGACTGGAAAGAATTACTCTTGCAAGAGATCAGCAACGGGTTAATGAGCAGATCAGAGATTTATATCAAAGCACCATGGATTATCGCTTGGGACTTAAGTACTCTATGAATGACAACACTGAGCTATATGGCGGGTACGCTTATTCACCGAGTCCGTCAACTGAATTTGAAGTAATCAGAACACAGATATCGGCAGGTTTTGAATATGATCTCAGCCCAGAGTGGTCCTTTACTTTTGGAGGACAATATACCGTATGGAATGACCGTTCTGTATTGTATGAATTCGACAACAATACTTCTGTAATAAGCGAACAGACTTCGCTAAGGTCTCAGCTATTCAATGTGATAGCAGGGATCCGATACACATTCAGATAATTGTTGTCAGAATCTCCGTAGTTAGTTAAAGATAAGGCCTCCGCAAGAGGTCTTATCTGTTTCAGAGCCAGTCTTTTCTACGGAAAAATAAGATCATAACAATTGTGATGGTGATCATGACGACCCAAACAGCGGGATAAGCCCAGGTATAGGACAGCTCTGGCATATACTGAAAATTCATTCCGTAAATACCGGCAACAAAAGTAAGGGGTATGAAGATCGTGGCAATGATCGTAAGAACCTTCATCACTTCATTCATTTTATTACTGACATGTGACATATACATATCCAGAAGTCCCATGACCATATCCCGGTAGTTTTCGACCCCATCTATGATCTGAACCAGGTGGTCATAGACATCACGATAAAAGACTTTATTTTGTTCGTTAATAAAGGGGCTTTCGTCTCTAATAAGTGTATTCAGACTGTCGCGCATAGGCCAGACCGATTTACGAAAATAAATTAGTTTTCTGCGGGTAGCATGGATCTGCTGCGGAATGCTGGAGTCGTCATTTTCGAGGATCTTTTCCTCCAGCTCTTCAATTTCATCCCCTAATTTTTCAAGTACGTGAAAGTAGTGATCAACAATAGTGTCAAGCAGGGCATAAGCAGAGTAATCAGGCCCCTCATTCCTGAGGCGAAATGCACCTTTTTTAATACGTTCAACAACCGGGACAAATACGGGATAATCAGACTCCTGAAAAGAAAGCACATAATTACTTCCCAGCACAATGCTGACCTGTTCTACATTCAGATCTTCATCTTCGTCTATATAGTTGAACATTCTTATCACGAAGAAAATATTATTCTGGTAATTTTCAATCTTAGATCTTTGTGAAGTATTGAGAATATCTTCCTGAATCAGCGGGTGCAGATCGAAATATGTCCAGATTCTTTTTAGTGCTTCAATATCATGCAAACCCTTTATGTTGATCCACGTTTTTGAGGGAGAATCAAGGTATGGTTTACTGTCATCTATTTTGGACAGATCATGAAAACTATACTGCTCAGAGTCATAATCATACAGTTCTATGGTTACCTCTTCGGTCTTCTTATCACCAACAAATTTCAGGGTTCCCGGAGCCTCGCCGGGTGCTTTTCTCGCTTTATGCTGGTGTTTGATGAAGGAGGGTATGCGTATCTTTTTTCGGAGCTTATTCATTAATAGAACTTTCAATGAGCATTTGAAGAATATCCTTAAAATAGCAGAGTAAGCAAAACAAAAAAGCCTGTCCGGTAAGACAGGCTTTAAATCTAAAAGGTGATTGAAGCAGTTGAAATTATTCTTCGATTTCTCCTTTACGTGCGGCTTCTTTCAGTTTATCATTGGCCCAGATCGCTATCTCGACCCGGCGATTCAGCTGTCTGCCTTCAACGGTGCTGTTATCAGCAACTGGTTGAGATTCACCATAACCAATTATGGTCATTCTGGACGCTTCAACACCTGTAAATGCGGTATACTCAGCAACCGACATTGCACGCTGCTCCGATAATTTCTGGTTGTATTCTTCAGTTCCTGTATCATCGGTATGACCAGCAACCATAATGTTAGTGTCCTCATACTTTTGTAAGATTTTGGAAAGGTCAGCGATATTCGCTTTGGAAACATCTTTAAGAGTATAAGAATTGACATCGAAGAGGATACCCGAGTCAAAAGTGATCTTGATCCCTTCGCCTACTCTCTCCACTTTAGCTCCTTCCAGATCTTCCTCGATCTCACGGGCTTGCCTGTCCATATAATATCCGATGGATGCTCCGGCTGCACCTCCAACTGCTGCACCTACAATTGCTCCTGTTGTGGTATTCCCAGCAGCTTTACCAATGATGGCTCCTGCTAATGCACCAGCTCCTGCACCTATGGTAGTTCCTTTTGCCGTTTTGCTCCAGTTACTGCACGAACTAAGCGGCAGGATGGTGATGATTAGTATAAATAATAACCTGGAAGATGAATTCTTCATGGTGTACCTATGAAATATTAATAAGTTATTTGTGAGTGAATGTGAGTATTCAAACTACATTATTCCTAATAAGTTTCAATACTTTTTACTATGAATCCGGTATTAGAAGCAGGCTTAATTTGCTTCAGCCCGCAATACATCCAAGGGAGGTTTTGAGTGCATTCCCCGGGTGTTAAGAACTCCGATCATCACAACAATAAGGATCAGTAATACCGCTTCTGCTCCGATCACAAGGAAGTCCGGGACAAAACTAATATCGAAGAAGAAGTACGCTATGAGCATACTGGATCCTACCGATAATATGAGCCCGGTAAGGCTGGCCATCAGACCTATTAATATGTATTCAAAGATCTGAATTTTTACTACCTGTTTCTTATGAGCACCAAGTGTTCTTAAAAGTACTCCCTCACGGATCCTTTGAAACCTGCTGGTTGCCGATGAACCGATCAATACAATAAGACCGGTAATGATGCTGAACAGCCCCATGAACTGGATCACGAAAGTAATCTTGTCCGTAAAGACCTGTATGGTATTCAGTACTTGCCCAACGTCAATAGCTGAAACATTGGGATATGCCTGTACGATCTCCTGTTGTAGTTTTAGAGTACTTTCACGGTTGGGAGATCTGACCGTAGTTGCAAAGAATTGCGGAGCACCTTCAAGTACTCCGGTAGGGAAGACTGCGAAGAAATTTGGCATCGGCTGATCCCATTTAACGGTACGGGAGCTCCCGACAATCGTTTGTATCGGAATACCCTGTACATCCCATGTTATGGTATCACCCATACTGACATTCAGATCACCCACTATGTCCTGTTCCAGTGAAACCGGGACCGGGCCTTCAGACGGATCGGCAAATCCTGTAAACTTTCCTTGTACGAGCTCTTCTGACATTAGCAGGCTATCTCGGTAAGTTGAACGGTACTCCCGGTTAAATGCCCACCTTCTGGCGCGTCTTGAGGTATCCGCCATGATCTCTTCTACGGTTCTTCCGTTGATTCCCTGAATCCTCATAGTTACGATCGGAACATTCTGTATGATTCCAAGATCATTTTCCTTGATTATCGAATTTACACCCTCATTTTGGTCAAACTGAATATCATACAAGGCAATATTCGGTAATTCCTGATCTGTTGAGAAATCCAGTCTTTCCAGCAGCATATCCTGAGTCAGATACATTGAACTGATAAGAGTAACGCCGAGCCCTATAGTAAGCAGCAGTGTAGTGGTCTGGTTATTCGGACGGTAAAGGTTTGCCAGTCCCTGTCTAACTTCATAGGTAAAGGTTGATCGGATCAGTCCGGATGCGGCTTTCATCACCCCCCGAGCAAACAAGGCCAGCAGGCCAACACAAGCAACCATGCCAAGGGTAAAGAAAAAAGCAGGTAAGGGCTCGCTTATCATCAGCCATGCATATAAAAATATGCCGGCCAGGATTGCTGAGGTCAGAATGATCTTAATTTTTTTTCCAAGCAGTGAAAAGAGATCGTTACTGACCGATCGCAGTGCGTTTAAGGGACTGATCTTTTTTACAGCGAGTAAGGGGTACAGTGCGAATAATAAAGAAACCACGAGGCCTGTTAAGAGACCGATGCCAATTGAGGTCCATGACAAGGATAGCTGTACATCAACCGGGATAAAGTCTGCGACCAGTAAGGGAAAATAATATTGTATAAAGCTTCCCAGTGCTGCACCGATCAATGAGCCGATAAGTCCCATTAATCCGGCCTGCACCAGATAAATGTACATAGCCTGATCGGACGAAACACCTATACAACGCATGATCGCTACTGTATCTGTTTTCTGGCGTATATACACATAGATCGAACTTGCAACGCCTATTCCTCCAAGAATTAGTGCAATGAAGCCAATAAGATTCAGAAAATTAGAGAGATAGGTAATGGCCTCTCCGACTTCTTCTTTACGTTCTTCAACGGTGTCAAAGCGTATGTCGGTGCCTGCACGATCTATTTCACGCAAACGGTCTTCTACGTCATCCACATTTATATTATCCGGAAACTTGAGATAAGACACATATTCGACGCGCGATCCTCTCTGCAGAAGACCTGTTTCTTCCACATTTTCCTGAGGGATGAAGACTCTGGGTCCAAAAAATGAAGTTGCTACCGGCTGGCCGGGGATCTCTATGATCCCTCCAACGATCTCATAGGTCAAATAGCCGACTTTTACCGAATCGCCCGGCTGAAGACCAAATTGTTCCAGAATTGCATTATCTACCAGGGCACCTCCGCGTTCCTGGTACACAGCACCGGCACCCTCGGGTTCTGTAATAAGATCTCCATAGAAAGGAAAGTTACCTTCAAAAGCGCTTATCTGCGATAATCTGGTGGCTCCGGTCTTAGGGAAGTAAGCCATTGAAGTGAAATCAACAGCCGTGGATTCTTCGGCACCCAGGGAATCTATATAAGCTCTGACCGGGCCGTCGAAAGGACTGTTTTTCTCGATCTCAATATCAGCACCGAGCAATTCTTTTGCCTGCTCATTTACACTGTTATTGAGATTATCACGAAAAGATGTGATCGCAACCTGAGCCGCCACTCCCACAATGATGGCAGACATATACAGGAATAATTTTTTCCGGTTAGACCGGGAATCTCTGAAAGCCATTTTGAAGATCCACGGCCATGCCATTCCTTTTTGTTTACTCATTTGCAGCAACCCCGCTAAATTCTTCAGCTGTATCTTCAAGGATCTTACCATTCTTTAAGCGAATGGTGCGATCACACTTTTTAGCCAGCTCGGGATCATGAGTCACTAATACCAGGGTTGTATTTTGCTGCCTGTTGAGGTCAAAAAGGAGTCCTTCGATCTGTTCCCCGGTCTCAGTATCCAGATTTCCGGTTGGTTCGTCTGCAAACAAAACTTCAGGTTGATTTATAAATGCTCTAGCGATGGCCACTCTCTGCTGTTCACCGCCTGACAACTGTGTAGGATAATGATGAACGCGATCACCCAAGCCAACAGAATCCAGCAATTCAATAGCCCGGCCTCTGACCGTTGAGGTAGCTTCTCCTCTAAGTTCCAGAGGGACCATTACATTTTCCAGTGCGGTCAGGGTTGGGATCAGCTGAAAAGACTGGAATATAAACCCAACAAATTCATTCCGTACAGATGCACGCTGATCTTCGGAAAGAGCAGACAAGCCGGCATCATGAAGTATAACTTCCCCGGAAGTAGGTTGATCGAGACCGGCACATAAACCTAATAGGGTGGTTTTGCCACTACCGGAAGGTCCGACAATGGCACAGGATGTACCGGGATCTATCCGGAAATTAATGTTGTCAACTACAGTCAGCGTTTTGTCACCGCTCTTAAATTGTTTGGTCAAGGACCTTACTTCTAAAATATTTTTCACTTTTTCCCTTAATTTGTTCAATTGATGAACGATATTAGGCTACTGATTCATTCCAAAATATAATGCCTGTTAAAGTGTTAAGACTACGGAATCCTGAACAGAAGGTTCATGTTTTTAAGCGTAAAAAAATGAAAGCAATCAAATACCCTATTTTATTATTGATACTGCTTAGCAGTAATGCATATTCTCAAAGCGGTTCTGAGCAAACGATCCTCTTTTTTGGTGACAGTATTACAGCCGGGTTAGGTGTAGATAAACAGGAAGCTTTTCCTGCGATCATACAGGACAAGATCGATTCACTGGAGTTGAATTATGACGTAATCAATGGCGGACTCAGTGGAGAGACCTCTGCCGGCGGTCTAAGGCGGATCAACTGGGTTTTGCAGCGACCGGTGGATATCATGTTTCTGGAACTGGGAGGGAATGACGGATTAAGAGGGATAGAACTGAGCTCGACCCGGGCAAACTTGCAGGGAATCATTGATGCGGCCCTCGATAAGAATCCTGATATGAAGGTAGTTGTAGTTGGAATGCAGGTACCACCAAATCTGGGTACCGAGTATACGGCAGAGTTCACTGACATCTATCCTGAACTCGCACAAAAAAATAATCTGAAACTGATCCCATTGATCATGAATAACCTGGCCGGGAGTAAAGAACTGATGCAGGGTGACGGTATCCATCCGACTCCTCAGGGGCACCGGTTACTGGCTGATACTATATGGGATACCTTAAAACCAATGATCACAAAATGAAAATGAAAAAAACATTCATCTCCCTGTTTCTTCTTTTATTAAGCGGAAGCTTATATGCACAGGATTCAACTATTACCTATAAGCCGAAGGTACTATTAGTAACTGCTCACCCCGATGATGATGCTCTGTTCTCCGCCAGTGTGTTCAAGATCACCCGGTTAATGGATGGCGTCGTAGATCTGGCATTGATGACTAACGGGGAAGGAGGATATAAATACTCCACACTGGGAAATTATATCTACGGAAAAGATCTGGATAAGGAGAAAACAGGAAGAGAATATCTTCCGGGTATTCGTAAGAAAGAGCTGATGGCAGGTGGTGATATTGTCGGTATCCGGAATTACTTCTTTTTTGATCAGGAAGATTTCTACTATACCCTGGATGTAAGGGAAGCTCTGGATAAATGGGACACAGAATGGATCATCCAGAGGCTGGAAAAGATCATCTCAGAAGGGGATTATGATTTTATGTTTCTGATGCTACCCTTTGAGGGAACACACGGACACCATAAGGCATCGGCGGTACTTGCATTAAGAGCTTTGAATAATCTTCCCGAGGATCAGCGTCCGGTTGCTCTTGAAAACTTTATCCGAAGAGGACCGGATGATCCCGGGGTGCCGTTTACCATGCTTGAAGGTTTCCCGCTGACCAAAGTTAAGCCGGGAATAACATTTGAATTTGACCGGAATCAGACCTTTGGTTTTGATGATCGTCTGAATTATAACATCATTGCGAACTGGGTGATCGCAGAACATAAGTCTCAGGGTACCATGCAATTATTAATGTCTACCGGCGTCATTGAGCAGTACTGGTATGTAGACATCAACAAAGACCAGGATATTGAAAAGACCCGCAGATTTTTTAATGCCATTAATAAGGTAAATATATATGAACCTATTGAATAAGGTAGGTCACTGATACCGAAGCTCTGACCACGATACTTTTTTCAAAATCAAGCATGCCGGGGGAGGTATCCATCGAGATTGAGGCCGATTCCATTCTCATGTTCTGTACGGGCATGACATTATAGTCTGAATATACGATCCTGGATATATTTCCGAGCTGTGTGCCGGCTGCTTCCGTGATCAATTTGGCTTGCTCCAGGGCTTTGGAGATCGCTCTTTTCATTGCCGCTTTCTTGGCTTCTTCTACTTTTGAGTAAGCAAAAGAGCCGTTAAAGTTGTCAAAACCGTTTTCGATAAGAGTCAGCTGGATCTCTTCATAAAGGTCGGTGTCCGAGAATGTCACGCTGACCGATTGTGAAGTATTTATGGTCTCTGTGTTATTCCGGCTGTTAAACTGGCGATTCATTCTCATAAGCTGATAATCAATATCCTCTTCTTCTATATCATATTTTTGCAGCAGACCGGCCAGAAAACTTTCTCTTTCTTTATGGGTTGAGTAAGCATCGGCAGGTGTATCAGCCTGAGAATTAATATTGATCCTGAAAATAAGCCGGTCTGCTTTTACAACCTCATCAGCAGATAGACTTATATGCAGGCTTCGGTCCTGATCAGCTCCCATTTCCAGCGACTGAGCAGTACTGCATCCGGAAAAGGTCAGAACGATGAGAAGTATGAGGGAGAGGGTGCGGCTTGTTTTAGATAAATCCATAATGTTTACACCAGTTGCTTGTTAATGGTATTTGAAACATGGAGTGTTAACGATTATTGCTCATCCGATTCGTTTTCTATCATATTTTTTACCACAGGTAATGCTTCGCTGACCCATTGTGAGTACATGATGGCTGATGGGTGGAGGGAATCTGATGCAAGCAATGAGGGGTCAAATGCCGCTAATTCGGATATGGGAGTAATGTCTATGAAAGGAATACCGTATTCAGCACTTATCACGGAGGCGATCTCATTGTAATTGTTAAGTTCCTGCCTGATCTTATCTGGCTGGCGGTTCCGTGCAAATGGTGTCACCCCATAGTTCGGTATAGATAATACAAAAACCCGGGAAGTATCAGAGCCGGCGTAATCAATAGCATGTTCCAGTAATTCACGAAATTCAGTCCGATAGATATCAATATCATATCCACGATATTGATTATTTACACCTATCAGTAAAGATACGAGGTCATAGGCAGGCGCAAGGTCATCAGAGGCTAAACCGGAGTGCAGTTCATCGGTTGTCCAGCCATTCGTTGCCACGATCTTCAGGTCCGAAATATTGAATCCGTGTTTAGTCAGGGAGTCGGTTAGCTGTACCGGCCATCTGCCTGCTGAATCAACTGACGTTCCAATAGTATAGGAATCGCCCAATGCCAGGAACGAAATGGATTCGGTGGATACAGGCTGATCCTGACTATTACAGGATATAATAAATAGACCGGTCAGTAAGAGAAATAATTGGGTATATCTCACGATGAGTACGCTAATTTTTTTAATGAATTGAAAACTTAAGTTCCTTATAATTGGCACTTAATATAAATCATCTACAATCAAAAAATAATGGAAGCGCTTGCATAATCCATCAAACAGGGTTTAATTTGCAGGATAGTTTAGTAGAAATCCGGTGCATTAATCAGCTTTTAAATTGAGATCATCTTCAAACTCCGGATTCTAACATGCCATTAATAATCATAAATCAGGTTAACATTATGAGCACATCGATACGGCGGATTATAACTATTTGCCTGGCAGTGATGTTTACAGGTACATCTTTTGCTCTCGCAAATTCTGAAACTTCAATTATACAAACGGAAATATCAGGTACTATTACCGATGTTGCAGGTGAACCTCTCGCTGGGGTGAACGTCAGGGTAGACGGTAAGCTGATAGGAACGGTCTCCGGAGTAAATGGAGAATTTTCTCTAACCGTAAACCAGGATCCACCCCTGAGACTTATCTTTTCCATTGTTGGCTTTAAATCGGTCACAGTAGATATCACTGATGCTGTTACCGAAGGCCTTAGGGTGGAAATGGAAGAGCAGACTATCTTCGGAGATGATGTGGTAGTATCTGCATCAAGGGTAGAGGAAAGCATTCTTAAATCGCCCGTTTCGATCGAAAAGCTGGATGTGCTTGATATTCAGACTGCTGCTGCCACAAATTTTTATGATGCGATTTCAAACCTGAAAGGAGTTGACTTCAGTACTCAGAGTTTAACATTCAGCTCTGTGAACACCAGGGGTTTCAATGCAAATGGTAACACCCGATTCGTTCAGCTGATCGATGGTATAGATAATCAGGCTCCGGGACTAAACTTCTCAGTTGGTAATATTGTAGGAATCTCAGAGCTTGACCTTGCAACTGCAGAATTATTGCCGGGTGCTGCTTCCGCACTATACGGTCCCAACGCTATTAATGGTATTTTGCTTCTGAATTCAAAGAGTCCATTTGAATTCGAAGGATTTACTTTCAATACTAAACTTGGTGTGAATCATATTGACAGTAATGTGGAAAATGACCCGCAGCTGTATCAGAGTTATTCAATGCGATTTGCAAAGTCTTTTAATAATAAATTCGCATTTAAAGTAAACGCATCTTATCTGAGAGCACAGGATTTTGTGGCTCAGGATTATCGTGATCAGAGCGGTCTTCTGGAACGAGGAGCTACCTCACGTGCTGAAGCTGCCGTGCCTAGACTTTATAATGGGGTGAGCGTATATGGAGATCCCACGGTAACAGTGGGTCTGATTGCCGATGCTGCTATTGCGGCAGGTAATGCTCCGGGTGCGTCTGCAGAAGCACAGGCAACTGCTGCACAGCTGGAAGCGGTCAGAACGCTGATCCCTGATGGACTAGCAGGAGCATTTACTCCCAGAGGATATACTGAAAATTCATTTGTGGATAATACCACAGAGAGTTTGAAGCTTGGTGGTGCTCTTCATTACCGGGTGAATGATGTGAATGAACTGGTCGCTCAGTATAATATCGGCTATGGTAGTACCGTGTATACTGCAAATGACCGTTTTGTATTGGATGATTTCAGTATCTGGACCGGTAAACTTGAACTGCGAAATCCAAATTACACACTAAGAGCATACACGACACAGGAAGATGCCGGCGACACTTATGCAGCCAATACTCTGGCCTCTCTGATCAACCAGAGAGTTTATTTCCCTAATTATTTAGGCGCCTTTGTACAGGCCCGAACAACTGGGGCTACTGTAGATGAGGCTCATCTTGCTGCACGAAGTTTTGCAGATGCTAACCAGCCGGCTGCAAACTCGGAAACGTTCCGTGATTTACAGGATGAGATCCGATCAATACCGATCTCTGAAGGAGGTGCACGATTCCTGGATAAATCGGATCTGTACCACGCGGAAGGTCAGTACAATTTTTCTAATATCATTGACCCCGAAGTAGTACAGGTCATTGCAGGTGCAAATGTTCGCCGCTACGCACTTGAATCTGACGGGACCTTGTTTGCCCTTCAGGATAACGGTGATGAGTTTGATATTGATGAATGGGGTGCTTTTACACAGGTATCTAAAAACTTTAATGAAGTGCTTGACCTGACTGGTTCAGTTCGTTATGACAAGAATGAGTATTTTGACGGACAGTTCTCACCAAGATTGTCCGCTATATTAACTCTTGGCGGCGTCCATAATATCCGGGCTTCATTCCAGAGAGGTTTTCGAATTCCTACGACACAGGATCAGTTCATTGATCTGGATGTGGTCTCCCGTCGTCTGGTTGGTTCTAACCCGGCGCTAATTGACCGTTATCGTTTTGAAAGCAATCCGGTTTATTCCGCTGAAGAGATCGCTAAAGCACAGGCTGCTATTGCAGGAGGTGCTTCTGTGAGCGATGCCGCACAAGGAATGCAAGAGTTTGTTTTTGATGATTTTCAGCCTGAAAAGATCAGTACTTTTGAAGTAGGCTATAAAGCCCTGATCGGCGGTAAGCTTTTTATTGATGCTTATTATTATTTCAGTAACTATACCGATTTCATTGCAGAGAGAACCTTTACACAAGGTGTTCCAAATGGATTAAGAGAACAACCGGGAAGTCAATACACAGTTGGTTCACCTGCATGGAAAGTGGCTATTCTCACCGGTGTTTACCCCGGTGTAGGTGCAGTACCCACTCAGTCTTATGGCTTTGATGTGAATGCCGGCGGTAATGTTCGATCTAATGGTTGGGCTTTAACTGCTGAGTACTCTTTGCCAAAAGGATTTTCGGTCGGTGGTAACGTAGCTTATAATAAACTGCTGGATCAGGATGATCTTTTAGAGCAGGGCTTCAATGCCAGCTACAATACTCCTGAATGGAGATATAACCTGAATTTCCAGAACCGGAAACTGACTGATAATATCGGATTTAAGATCAATTACAGGTGGCAGGATGCCTTCCTATGGGAATCTTCTATCGGTAAAGGGGTTATTCCTGCATTCGGTACCATGGATGCCCAGGTCAGCTATAAGCTGAGTAAGTACAATACCATTATGAAGCTTGGCGGTTCAAATATCCTGAATGAACGATATGAGACCTCTCTTGCAAACCCAACTCTTGGAGCTATCTATTATATCTCCTTCACATTCGATCAATTCCTAAACTAATTAAGGATCTGAAAATGAAGAATTTATTCAAACTTAGTGCTTTAGTTTTAAGCGGAATATTGTTGTTTGTCGGATGTGACGGGCAATACGATTCTCTTGTAGATGAACAGAAAGATGAAAACCCGCTACCGCCGGGAGCAACATACAGTTCCGGTTCGGCTGATTTCACCAATTTTATTAGTATTGGTAATTCACAGACCGCCGGATTTATGGATGCTGCTTTATATAATGAGGGACAGGCAAATTCTGTCGGAAACCTTCTGGCGCAATCCTTATCACAGGCTGTCGAGGGCGGAATTTCTTATAATCAACCGGAGATCAATTCGGTTAATGGTTTTAATACCAGCATTCCGTCGAATCTTGCAGGTCAGACCACATTGGGTCGATTTAAACTAGATGTTAATATACCTGGACCTAGCCCAGTTGTCAATGGTGATGCCATTGGGGCTTACTCGGGTAATGTCAATGAACTGAATAATTACGGCATACCCGGTATCACTGTTGGACAGTTATTGATTCCTGAAACAGCTATACCCAATAATCCTGCATTCAGTCCTTTTTATGCCAGGATCGCCACTGATCCCGGAACTTCTACGATCCTGGGGGATGTGGTAGCACGTCAACCAACATTCTTTTCTCTCTGGATCGGAAATAATGACGTACTGGGTTATGCAGTCGGGGGAGCATCAAACCCAGCAATTCTGACTTCACCCGGTGATTTCACCACCCGGTTTGGTGCTGTTATCAGTACCCTTATGAATAATACCAGCGCGGATGGTATAGTAGCAGATATTCCTTTCTTCCTGGGACTGGCCTATTTCCAGGCTGTTACCTGGGATAACATTGGATTAGATGAAGCTACGGCTACATTTTTGAATCAAAACCTGGCTCCTGTAAACGGAGCTATTCAAGGGTGTGCAAACTTTGGTGTGGATCAGGCTGATATAGATCGACGTCTGATCAGTTATTCTGCCGGAGATAACCCTATTCTTGCCATCGATGAAGAACTGGATGACCTGGGAGGCTGCTTCGATAATCTTCTGACCTTTGGTCAGATCGATGCACAGCAGCGTGCTGCTTTGGTTCCCTACGAGCAATCAAGACCGCTGGTTCAGGGCGAACTGGTGCTGCTCGGAGCCGGATCAGTACTGGGTACTGAAGCAGACGGGGATGCAAGTGTAGCAGATACCCCTATCGGTGTTGTAGTTCCTTTAGGCTTCAACATTGCAAACGGGTCACTGAGTGGTGACAGGTATTATCTGACCCAGGCTGAACAGGTGGAGATCGAAACAGCCAGGCAGACCTTTAATGCTATTATTGCAAATACTATAGCAGGCAACAACAGGATCGCATACTATAATACCAACGATGCAAACAGTGTTTTCGGGGATATTTTTGGGCTTACCGATGGTCAGCCGGGTATCTCTGTGGACGGAGTTGACCTGGCACCGGACTTCAGTCCTAATGGAGTTCTTTCCACCGATGGAGTACATGCAAACCCCAGAGGAAATGCAATTCTGACGAATGAATTCATCCGGGTAATAGAAAATAGTTTTGGAGCAACACTGCCAAGAGTTGATGTTCTGAATCTTCAAAGTGTTGAGCTTTGTGCCGGAGATTGTGTCTCGCAGCAAAGCGGATCGTGATCCAGTTTTTACTATTAAAATGTCAAAGCCACTCTTCGGAGTGGCTTTTTTTGTTTAATTATGGCAGGATGAAGTAAGTTTGTCACTTATACCTGTTACAGTAATAGGTGGCATAATGTTTGCTTAATACCGTAAAAATAAAAAATTCAACCATGGCAGAAGAAAAAGATAAATCATTGAAAGAAGAAGAAACGGTGTCGGAAGAAGTGGCTGAAGAGGCGGCAACAGCCGAGGAAAGCGGAACCGAAGAAGAAAATGAATTAAGTGAGGCTGAGTCCAGAATACTGGAACTTGAAGAGCAACTGGCATCTACCAAAGACTCTCTGTTAAGGAAGGCAGCCGAACTGGAGAACGTTCGAAAGAGGGTCCAGAGGGAAAGACTTCAGCTTTTTGAAGAGGCAAAAGCGGGTGCCTTAGAAGATTTTCTTCCAGTTAATGATGACCTGATCAGAACGATGCAGGCAGCGGAAGAGTCTGATCTGGATGGAAGTTTCATGGAAGGTCTGAAGCTGGTGTCTGATAAATTTTCAGATGTTTTAGAAAAACACGGTGTAAAGAGGATAGATGAGACCGGTGTACCATTTGATGTGAATCTGCACGATGCGATGATGAAGCAGCCTTCGGAAGATATGGAAAGCGATATGGTACTTCAGGTAATTGAAAGCGGATACAAGATCGGTGACCGCACGATCCGCCATGCAAAAGTAATAGTCAGCGAATAATTTTATGACCAACAGAGATTACTACGAAATATTAGGGGTAGACAAAAAAGCTTCAGAAGCCGAGATCAAGAAGGCCTACCGGAAGATGGCTATGAAATACCATCCTGACCGGAATAAAGGGGATGCTGATGCTGAAAAGAAATTTAAAGAAGCATCTGAGGCTTATGAGGTCCTGAAGGATCCGCAGAAGCGATCCCGATATGATCAGTTCGGACACGCCGGAGTGAACGGCCATGGTGCCGGTGCCGGTGGGGTTAACTTCGATGATATGGGCTTTGAAGATATCTTTAGTCGTTTCGGAGATATCTTTGGAAGTGGTTTCTTTGGGGATGATATTTTTGGCGGCGGAGGAGCAGGAAGAGCCCGGTCCAGAAGCCGACGAGAAGCCGGCCAGCCAGGATCCGATATGAAACTCCGTATTTCCCTGAGTCTCGAAGAGATCGCATTCGGTACCGACAAGAAATTAAAGGTCAAGAAGTACATTAAATGCGATGAGTGTACCGGTACCGGTGCTGAAACCGATAATGATTATGAAACCTGTTCAACCTGTAACGGAATGGGAGAAGTTCGCCAGGTTTCCCGGACCATACTCGGACAGATGGTGAATGTTCAAACCTGTCCAAAATGTCATGGTGATGGCCGCATCATAAAAAATGCCTGTAAGAAATGTAATGGTGAAGGGCGGGTTAAAGGTGAAGAGACCGTCAAGATCCATATTCCGTCCGGAGTAAGCAGCGGAAACTATATCACGCTTCGCGGGCAAGGTAATGCGGGTAAACGTGGCGGGTCTGCCGGTAACCTGATCGTGTTGATCGAGGAAAAAGAACACGAGCATTTCGAACGAGAAGGAAACAACATCTATTATAATCTGACCCTCTCCATTCCGGATGCATTACTGGGAACAGAAGTAGAAGTACCCACTCTGAAAGGAAAAGCTAAACTCAGAATTGAAGCAGGAACCCAGCCGGGTAAAATGCTGAGGATGCGCGGTAAAGGCATTATGGGACTGAATAACTCAGGCCAGGGTGACCAATATGTCCGTATCAATGTTTATATGCCGGATGATCTTACGGATGAGCAGAAAAAGATGATCGGCTCGCTGAAGGACGAGGATAACTTTTCAGCTAAACATGCAAAAGATGACGGAAAGGGATTCTTTTCAAAGATGAAGGATGTGTTCGGATAAGATCCGAACAGCATCCCAGCTTTAATCTTCTATTCAGCAATTACGGCTGTGCCGCTGACAGATACCATCAGCATAGAACCATTGGCACCGATGGTTTCATAATCTATATCAATACCTACTATAGCGTTGGCTCCCACACTACTCGCTTTTAATTCCATTTCCTCGAATGCAATTCGCCGTGCAGACTGCAATTCTTTTTCATAAGCACCAGAGCGCCCACCTACGATATCTCTTATTCCTGCAAAGAAGTCTTTAAAGATATTTGCTCCGAGGATAGCTTCTCCTGTTACAATTCCTTTGTACTGTTTGATCTGCTTGTGCTCCAGCTTGGGGGTAGTACTCATTATCATAAATGCTCCTGTAATTTGTTTAGGTATATTTTGAGTTCGTATTCGGGTCTCATCCCTCTGATGTTGCAAAGCTAAAACATAAATTACATATAAACTTATGTTTACTTGCAAGGAATGATTAATCTTATATTGATCGTGTAAAAAATAATTCAATTAATATTATAAAAATTATATACATTCAATTATATAATTACGGGTGTTTTAGAGGATATTTCAGCAAAATTAAAAGGGGGATAGAGATGAATAAGTTACGAATAACCGTATTCATACTAGCAATGGGGATTTGTCCTGTATTACTATTGGGACAGAACAGGCCACTACCAGACAAATTAACAGACAGATCCGACGAGAATACTGCATTCTGGAAAGAATTCAGGTGGCTCAGAGCCGATCATATAATGGAAAAATCTGTGGCAGATGAAGACCTGACGGAAGCAGAAACTTTCTCATGGGATGGAGATGTCTGGGTACCTTCCTCATTAACTAATTATGAATATGACAGTGGTCAGATTGTAACGATAGATAACTCCTATCATGACGGACAATCGTATTTACTGCAAATGAGGAATATTTTTATTTATTCGAATGGGAGGCTTGCAGAAAATGTGATGCAGGTTCTGAATTTTTTCACCATGGAGTTGGAAAATAATTTTCGGACCCTAAATTCATATACAGAATCAGGAGGTAATATTTTACTAAGCCAGATCATTGAAGAGGAATGGCAGAATGAGACCTGGGTACCGGTTTACCAGGAAAATTATACCTTTGATAATGGAGTAATCACCAGTGGTATCAGTTATGAGTATGTAAATGGCACTCCTGAAGAAAGGGATCGGTTTACGGTAACCGTATCAAATGACACCACCTATATAACCACTGATGTCCGTGACGCAGGAGAATGGGTTCCTATAGAAAGAGAGATCTATCCGGGCTATACACCGGCCGAGCTTTTTGACTATTTCACGAAGACACTGGATGAGATATATACCATGATGTTCTCAGTTTCACTCATTTCAATTGACTATCCGGACTATATACTTCAGGTTTATTCAAATGGGGGATGGGATAATGAGGAAGCCCAGGTAACTTCTAAAGTCTATGCGAACCCATCCGATCCATCAACCCTTATACTGATCTCGAAGGATTATGATGTCTGGAACGGCACATGGGTTACAGAGGAAATCGAAGAGATACACTATAATCAGAAATCAGTTCCGGATTCATCATTGTTTAAGATGTTTATGGAATCTGAGTTTGTACCGTATTATCGCGATATCTATACCTATGATGAGGGTATGCACCTGACTGAAATTTTGACCTCTTTCGATTCGGGAGCTGGATTTCAAAATTATATCCGTCATGAATTGAGATACGGAGGCAGCAGTACCTCAGTGGAAGAACCGGAAGAAGTGATCACCCGGTTTGAACTGGAACCGGCTTATCCTAATCCCTTTAATCCGGTTACAAATATCACCTATAGGATCGCTGAAACCGGAAAGGTATCAATTAGCGTATTTGATGTTGTGGGAAGAGAAGTCGCCGATCTGTATAACGGAGTCCAGAATGCAGGAAGACATACGTTACAGTTTGACGCAGGCAACCTGTCAAGCGGAACCTATTTTGTAGTTATGCGTGGCGCAAATTACTACCGGGTAAGTGGGATCACACTGATCAAGTAAACTCTTTTATTTGAGGTTATTGGTCTTAAGTCGGGATTCTTTTGCCATTTCCAGATGGTATGCTGAAAGAGTGTCTGCAAGTTCGTTGTCATTCATTCCGAGCATACGTACAGCAAGCAATCCCGCATTCTTAGCCTTTCCTATTGCAACGGTTGCTACCGGTATGCCATTTGGCATCTGTACGATGGAATAAAGAGAATCAAGTCCTCCCAGAGCAGTAGTTTTAACGGGAACCCCGATCACCGGCAATGTGGTGTGACTTGCCAGCATTCCCGGAAGATGGGCTGCACCACCTGCACCGGCTATGATGATCTTAAGACCTCGCTCGCGGGCTGTTCGTCCGTATTCTGCCATGTCATCAGGAGTCCGATGAGCGGATACGACTTTCTTTTCGTAAGAAATTCCGAAATGATCCAGGATCTCCGTTGCTTCTTTCATTGTAGGCCAGTCACTGTCGCTGCCCATTACTACTCCGACTTCCGGGTTAGAGCTCATAATAAATGTTGTTTTAGAATTTGTTTTAAGATGGTGAAAGTCATCAAATCAGACAAATATGAAAGAGGTACTGTATATCAGATCTGAATATCGGTGGTTATTCTTCTTGCCTTATCGTAGATCTCATCCTGATCGTCTCCAATCAGTGTATAATGAGCCATCTTTCTTCCTACTTTACTCTGTACCTTGCCATACACATGCAGGTGGCCAAAGGGGGCGCTGATCGCGTCTTCAATATTTTCAGCAACAGCATCCCGGTTATGGGTACCCAACAGGTTGATCATTACGGCCGCAGGTTTGGTCATCTCAGCTGATCCCAGCGGGAGACCCATTACGGCTCTGATATGATTTTCGAACTGGGAAGAGGAACATCCTTCAATCGTGTAGTGTCCAGAATTATGGGGTCTGGGAGCAGATTCATTCAGTAAGACTTCTCCTCCGGTGGTCAGAAAGAATTCAAAAGCAAAGATGCCTTTCCCGTCGATAGCTTCAGCTGCGCGTACAGCAAGTTCCTGTGCCTTTACTTGTATATCTTCCGAAACCGGTGCCGGAGACCTTACTGCTACACAGATATGATTTTCCTGAACCGTTTCGCAGCAAGGGTAGACCACGTGCCCGGTCTCATTGCGAGCGACCTGAACAGCAAGCTCATGGGTGAAATCGACAAAAGCTTCAGCAAGAATATCTCGTCCTTTATCTCCGCCTAGGCTCTCATAGGCTTTAACTGCTTCCTCCATGTTGTTTACAGTCTCATTACCGTAGCCATCGTATCCTCCTTTAGATGACTTCAGCAGATAGGGCCATCCATAATCCTCCCCAAAGCCGGCCATTTCGTCTTCCGAGGATACCAGTCGATATGGAGTGACAGGAATACCGGCATTCTCAAAGGTTTGTTTTTCGATCAGTTTATTCTCGATCAGTGCAAAGGATTCCGGGGATGGGTAAATAGGTGTACCGCTTTTATCGCGTACTTCTCTTAAGATCTCCGAGCTTATAAATTCGTTTTCAAGAGTGATCACATCGCATTGCTTTGCGAAGCTGATCATATCGTCCAGATCATCATAAGACCCTGATACCGAATAAGGGGTCATGAACTGAACAGGCTCGTTTTCGGTGCGGTCTGAGAATACAGAAACCTGCATTCCCAGTCGGAATGCTTCAATGGCGCTCATTCGGGCAAGCTGACCTGCACCGAGGAAACCAACACGGGTAGCGGAGGGAATAGAATCTGACATTTTCTTTGGAAGATACGAATAGTTCAAAAAGGATATAATTTCTAATTCTTGGTGATATTATTATTAATTTGTTGGCTTCGAATTTCAAAGCTCTACTATGGATATTCAATCACAACTGGAAAAGATCAAACAACGTTTTGAGGAAGTGAATGCAGCAATGAGTGATCCCGCTGTATTTGATGATCCCGATAAATATACCGCACTGACCAAAGAGCGGAGTGATCTTGAGGAGCTTGTGCAGGATTACGATACCTGGAAGGATCTGATCAACCGGCAGGAAGGAAATAAAGAACTGATCGAGATGGATGAAGATCCTGAGATCACCGAAATGGCGGAAACAGAGAACAGGGAGATCAAAGAACAGCTGGCAAAGCTGGAAGAAGAGATCAAGATCAAACTGGTTCCGAAAGACCCGGAGGATTCCAAGAATGCCATCATTGAGATCAGAGCAGGAGCCGGAGGAGATGAAGCGGCTATCTTTGCTGGCGATCTGTTTGAAATGTACCGGAGATATGCAGATAAGATGGGCTGGAAACAAAGCCTGCTGAGCATCAATCATTCTGAAAAAGGCGGATACAAAGAGATCGTATTCGAACTGGAGGGGGATGAAGTATTCGGACGCATGAAATTTGAAAGCGGTGTACACCGCGTGCAGAGAGTTCCGGAGACGGAGAGCCAGGGCAGGGTACATACTTCCGCTGCAACGGTGGCCGTATTACCGGAAGTGGAAGAAGTGGATGTTGAGATCAATACAGCGGATCTTCGGATCGATACTTTCAGGGCTAGTGGTGCCGGGGGTCAGCATGTGAATAAAACAGATTCTGCGATCCGGATCACACACGAGCCAACCGGAATTGTTGTAGAGTGCCAGGAAGAGCGTTCACAGCATCAGAACAAGGAAAAAGCCATGACCATGCTCCGTTCCAAGATGTATGATATCGAACTCGAGAAAAAGCAAAAAGAGCGAGCTGCGGAACGAAAGAGTCAGGTTTCAACCGGTGACCGGTCTGCTAAGATACGTACCTATAACTTTCCTCAGGGCAGACTTACTGATCACCGTATCAATCTCACCTTGTATAACCTGGACAGCATCATGAAAGGGGATATTCAGGAAGTGATTCAGGAGCTTAGAGTGCAAGAGAACCTGGAGAAATTAAATGCTCTTTCCGAAGCTTGATTAGAAACCTGTTCAAACTGAGGCAACGTGGTCACCGGATAAATCGCAGCATTGAAATTGCCTTTTCTAATTGAATTCTTTGTACAGCTTTTTCACTGTTTGGTAATCCTCTTCCGTCATGGCTCCCACATTGAAAAGAGATACTCCGACTGCTCCACCTTCTTTTGCGTTAAGGATCGCTGTCTCCAGCTGATCATCTCTTAATCCGGGTAGATACAGGCCTGCTATGATATGAAATTTACCATCAGCTTCTCTGACACCCTGTTCGGTGGCGAACCGGATCCAGTTCAGATTCTGCCGGTAAAAATTTTGATAGAGCATGGGAAGAGCAATATCGAGCTCCCAGTTAGACCAGTCCTGGCGTACCATTTGTCGCGACATTTCCGGAAAAGGAAAAACTGCGGCGGTCAGAATCTTGTTATTTTCACGTGCGATCTCTCCCAGTTCATTCACCAGGGAAGTAACAGCATTTAACCGAAATTGCAGCCATTCCGTACTTAGTTCCGGGTGCTCCATATCCATAGGGTCCACGCCAAAGATCTCCTCATATTGCCGTCTGGCTTCGGGGTGATATCCGTAATCGTATTCAGGGTATTGCCGGTCCTGCACAATATCATACTTTGGCTGCAGGTCAGCCCCGAGTATTACATCGACATATCGGACATAATCAAGGTGAACAGACTTAACTCCCTCAGCCTGAGCAACTTCCCGTATATTATTTTTGATATGTTCTCTTGCTCCTTCAGAGAAGGGACTCAGCCACTGATAATAGTCTACGTATGCACGATAGTCATAAGAATTCTCACCGTTTCGGTTTACGGCATACCAATCTGGGTGTTTTGCAGCAGTGGTATCCCCGGGGCGGTTAAGGGTCCAGATCCATGCATGAATGTCAATATTGTAAGGACGTGCATAAGCTACGACCTCTTCCAGCTTCTCTCTTCCACCACTCACATACAGCGCACTGATCCCGGAATCTGACAATCTGGACAGAAGGGAATCCCATTCCGTTTCAGATTGAGCTATTCCGCCTCCGGTCCATGCAGCAAAGGAAAATTCTCTTTTGTTAAGCGGCTGATCGTCGGAGCAGGAAATCAAGAATAGTGTGGTAAGGATCAGGGTGATCGTATATCGCATAATCATTCGGTAAGGGTGATGTATTCGTCCTGGTTGAGAGTAATACTCCCTTTAGCAGGATCCGATATGGTTAATTCATAGCCACTGCGTGTATTGGTCATTTCAACCCGGATCATTTTGCCGTTTACGTTGAAAACTGGTCCGCCAAGTTGATTAATATCGGAGGCGAAGTATCCGTCCTTCCTTGCAATCTTCAGCTGTTGCCGGTGCAAATAGAACAAGAGCTGTCTTTCGGTTTCCCAGACAGGTTCTGGGAAATTGACGATACTTCCGGGTGGTTTTTCAGTAAACCAGACATAGCCCCAGTGTTCCGGTCGGTGCATATCAATAGCGAACTGAGGAGACCAGACCCAGTTATATTCCGGTAGGAATTCTCCCGTATCCGGGTCTTTTTTCCTGGAATAAGTCCCGTCAATAATTTCATGTTCCCATTGAACCCGGGAAAAATTCATTCTCCATTGGGTTCCTTCGCCCACCGATGCTCCCCGGTTTAATTCTGCTACTGCTTTCAGGGGGATGGCCATTTCCACAGTCCAAAGCGAATCAATATCCGAGGGTTCATTGATCGAGCCAACAATATTAATACCTATCTGAGTGTCATTCAGATCCCAGTAATTACTTACAGGGCCACCGATTCGATAAGGTTGTAGCAGGATCAATTCCCATAAAGTCCCCAGGGAATTAACTTCAAATTCTGCATACTGAGGTTCAGATTCAGACGGGTGGATAAAGATCTCAAAATCATTATTGTAGAATATTACAGCATCCCGTTGAGTAATATCGCCCCAGATATGCTCTTCCTCCATGGATGCAAAGAAATAGAGATAATCTTCATCCCAGAGCATTTTGGCCCTGCTGCGGGAAAAAGGAGCATCTTTGTCAGGACCTTCGATATCCATGAAATCTGAGGTCCACCCGGTATTTGCCCAGCTTTCTTCACTGGCAAGACCGTCGATCTGCATGGTTTCGGAAGTTTTGTGGATCACATATCGGTGGGGAAGCGGTAGATCCAGTTGTTTGAATTCTGTTTCCGTGCAGGAAGAAAAAGTAAATAGTAATACGGGTACGATCAAAAATAATTTCATGGCAGAAGGTAATGCAGAGCAATGGATGTATGCAATAAAAAAGGCCTGTATCCGGGTGGATACAGGCCATAAATTTACTTAAAAAGGAATCAGACGCTTGGCGCAGCAGCTAAGAGCTCTTCACTTGCTTCGTCTTCAAACTGTTTGAAGTTCTGAATGAACATATCAGCCAGCTTCTTCGCTTTAACATCGTATGCATTTTTGTCGTCCCAGGTATTACGAGGGATCAGTACGTCAGAGGGGACTCCGTTTACCGAAGTTGGTACGGCCATCCCAAAAATTGGGTCTGTGACAAATTCTGCATTATCCAGATTGCCGGCTAATGCTTCACTCAGCATGCGCCGCGTATGCTTCAGTTTCATTCGATGACCTATACCATCGGGACCGCCTGTCCAGCCGGTGTTTACCAGCCATACATCAGAATCATGCTTTTTGATCTTCTCAGCAAGCAGCTCCGCGTACCGGGTAGGATGCAAAGGCATGAAAGGAGCACCAAAGCAGGCAGAGAAAGTAGCCTGTGGTTCGGTAATTCCACGCTCAGTTCCGGCTACTTTAGCCGTATAGCCACTGATGAAGTGGTACATAGCCTGCTCGGGAGTCAGTTTGGAAATCGGAGGCAATACACCGAATGCATCGCAGGTCAGGAAAATGATATTCTCCGGATGGTTTCCTTTCCCGGTCGAGCTGGCATTAGGAATAAAATTAATAGGATATGAACAACGTGTATTCTGGGTCAGAGATACATCATCAAAATCCGGTTCACGGTTCTCATCCAGTACCACATTTTCCAGGATAGTACCCGGCATTTTGGTGGTCGCATAGATCATTGGTTCTCCTTCAGGGGAGAGGTTTATGGTCTTGGCATAGCAACCGCCTTCAAAATTAAATACACCGTCATCGCTCCAGCCGTGTTCGTCGTCACCGATCAATGTTTTATCAGGGTCTGCAGAAAGTGTGGTTTTTCCTGTTCCGGACAGACCGAAAAATACTGCAGTCTTTCCATCTTCATCGTGATTAGCTGAACAGTGCATAGCCATCACACCTTTTTTCGGAAGCAGGTAATTCATTACCGAGAAGATCCCCTTCTTCACTTCACCGGAATAGAGGGTGCCGCCGATGAGAATGATCTTTTTATCAAAATTACACAGGATGAATGTGCTGGTACGTGTGCCGTCTTTTTCAGGGTCAGCTTTCAGGTGCGGAGCAGCTACCACTGTAAATTCAGGTTCGTGTACCGCAAGTTCTTCTTTCGTAGGTCGAATGAACATATTGTGTGAGAACAGTCCGTGATAGGCAGCTTCACTCACCACACGTACGTTCAACCGGTTCTTTTCATCTGCTCCACAGAACAGATCTTTAACAAAAAGATCTTTTTCGCTGAGGTAATTGATCACTTTGTCGTACATACGATCAAATACCTCTTCAGAAACAGGCTGGTTCACATCTCCCCAGTCGATGTCGTCATGTATCGATGGCTGATCTACGATAAATTTGTCTTTGGGGGATCGTCCGGTGAATTTCCCGGTAAGTACACGCAGTGCATGGTCTTTGGTAAGAATCGCTTCACCACGGCTGATCGCCTGTTCGTATAATTCAGGAGGAGTAAGGTTCCAGAAAACGTTTTTATTGTTTTCGAGCCCTAAATATTCGAGGCCCACTTTGCTTTTTGGATGCAGATTGTAATCTACGCTCATGAGGCTTGTTTGGTTGATCTTTTTAAAGCTTAAAAGTTAAGGAATAGATCTCTGAATATTAAGTTTTACTTGTGAATTAGAACCTTTCTTAACCCTTTTTTGGAAAAACATGGAAGCGCTTTTATATCTTACGTGCAGTCCCTTGTTTGCCTAAATATGAATAGCTGATCAGGCTGTATTTTGAATTAACTAAAGCTGCTTCAAAATTTTAAATGTAAGTATTTTAAAAAATTTTGAAGATGTTATTAAGATGTTGGGACACGAGGGGTATTCACCACAGCTTAGTAAGGAATATGACAACTATTCTTTTTGTCTGCTAAACCTTATCATTTGCTATTCAACAAGCAGGCAAAATAATGGGTGAACAAAAAGTAAAGATAGGACTCATTCAGACAGAGTGCGGTCCCCTTATAAAAGATAATTTATATCGCCAGATGGGTCTTATCCGGGATGCAGCTGAAGAAGGGGCGCAGATCGTCTGTCTTCAGGAGTTGTTCAGCACTCCTTATTTCTGTACTAACTACGACGAGAAATATTTCGATTGGGCAGAACCACTTGGCGGAGAGATGCAGGATAGTCTTTCTGAGCTTGCCTCTGAACTCAAGATCGTGATCGTTGCACCCTTTTTTGAGAGAAGGGCAAAAGGGATATATCATAACTCTCTGATGGTAATTGATGCAGATGGTTCATTTTTAGGTGTGTACCGGAAAATGCACATACCCGATGATCCCGGTTTTTATGAAAAATATTATTTCACTCCTGCCGATGACAATCAGGGTTATAAGATCTTTGACACCGCTTATGGCAGGATAGGGACCCTCATATGCTGGGATCAATGGTTTCCAGAGGCTGCCCGAATAACCGCTTTGATGGGTGCTGATATCATCTTTTACCCGACAGCCATCGGAGTCTTATCATCCGAATCAAAGGAAGAAAAAAAGGCATTTCACGATGCCTGGGAAACTATTCAGCGGTCCCATGCTATTGCTAACGGGTGTTTTGCGGCCTCAGTAAACCGGGTGGGAAAAGAAGAGGGAACCCGTTTCTGGGGGGGATCCTTTATCAGCGGACCTTTCGGTGAGATCATTAAGAAAGCCGGAGAAAAAGAGGAGGTTCTGGTTGCTGAATGTGACCTTTCTGCTATTGAGAAGCAGCGTAAGACCTGGCCTTTTTTCAGAGACCGCCGCATTGATTCCTATTCCCCGATCCTGAAACGATACCTGGATAATTCCTGAGCTAATTTTTCAAATGACCCCATCGAATAAGAAATATCAGATGCCTGCGGAATGGGCACATCACTCAGCTACGCATATTCACTGGCCTTCGAACCACGAAACCTGGCCCGGCGAAAGGCTGGAACGCGTGGAAGAGGTATATTGCCGATTTATTGAAGAATTACACTTTTATGAACCGGTTCACATCTTCCTTGAGAACAAAGAGGTAAAAGAACGGGCTGTACAGAGATTATCTAAGCGGGCAGTAGATCTTGACCGACTAACTTTACATGTTCAGCCCATTAATGATGTATGGGCCAGAGACTGCGGACCGATCTTTGTTAAGGATGAGGATGGATATGTGATACTCAACTGGGGTTATAATGCCTGGGGTGAGAAATACCCTCCCTGGGAAGACGATAATTACATCCCGGAGTATGTAGCCAGTAAATATGGTATCCGGCTAGAGGAACCCGGTATGATCCTGGAAGGAGGATCCATCGAAGTGAATGGAGATGGATTACTAATGACCACAGAGTCAGTTTTGCTGAACCCAAACCGCAATCCAGACTTGAACCGTTCAATGATCGAAGATCAGCTCAAAAAGTACCTTGGGATCCGTGAGGTGATATGGCTCAAAAGAGGACTGGCAGGAGACGACACGGACGGTCATATTGATGACATCGCGCGATTTGTAAATGAGAATACGGTCTTTGCATGCATGACCGAGGATAAGAATGATGTGAATTATGAGGCACTTCAGGAGAATCTGGATATACTGAGATCATACCAAACGGGGTCAGGTGATAAGCTGAATATTATACCATTACCTATGCCGGATTGCAGAGTTGAAGACCCGACCGTGGATGGATCAGAGTATGTACCTGCCAGTTATGCGAATTTTTACCTGGCGAACGGAGCGGTCTTCGTTCCATTATATGACCCGAAACTGGATGCAGAAATCCTGCAGCTCTTCCGAAAGTACTTCAAACACCGGAAGGTGATCGGGATACCTGCAAAAGATCTGGTATGGGGCCAGGGATCTCTGCACTGCATTACCCAGCAATGGTATTCGGTAAGGTGATCCGGTTGAGTGCAGACGGGTTTAAGCCCGATTTCAGCTTCAAGATATTTCCAAAACATTGATCAAACTTTAATATCTTTTGCCCTTAAGAAATTTTGTACAAAACATTGCCTGATGAGCACAATTGCGCATGAAAAATATGAGGCCGTCATAGGCCTCGAAGTACACGCACAGTTACTTACGGAATCGAAAGCATTCGCAGCCGTTAAGCCCGAATACGGCGGAGCTCCGAATACTCAGGTAACCCCTCTCTGTCTGGGACATCCCGGAACTTTACCCGTGATTAATGAAAACCTGGTCAGATATATTATAAAAATGGGGCTGGCCACCCATTGCGGGATCGCTGAACGTTCCATTTTTGCCAGAAAGAACTATTTTTATCCTGATCTGCCTAAAGGTTATCAGATCTCACAGTTTGATACCCCGATCTGCCACGACGGCTACGTGGATATAGAACTGGATGACTACGACAAGAGAATTGGTATCACCCGTATCCATATGGAAGAGGATGCAGGGAAATCCATACACGATCAAGATCCCTATAATACCCTGGTTGATCTGAATCGTGCCGGTACCCCGCTGATAGAGATCGTTTCGGAACCGGATCTCAGGACCCCACAGGAAGCTTATGCATACCTGTCCAAGATCAAGCAGATCGTACAGTATCTTGAGATCTGTGACGGTAATATGGAAGAGGGTAGTCTGCGATGTGATGCAAACGTTTCCGTTCGCCTGAGAGGTCAGAAGGAATTCGGTACGCGTACAGAGCTAAAGAACATGAACTCATTCCGTAATGTGGAACGGGCTATCGAGTATGAGATCTACCGACAGATCGAACTGATCGAAGATGGTGGTACGGTAGTTCAGCAAACTCGTTTGTGGGATACTTCCAAAATGGAAAGCCGACCGATGCGCTCCAAAGAGGAAGCTCATGATTATCGTTATTTTCCCGAACCGGATCTCCCGCCTGTTGTCGTAACCGACGAAATGCTTGAAGAGATCAGAGAGGAGCTTCCTGAACTGGCCGATGTACGAAGAAAACGATTTATCAGTGAGTTTAAAATGTCGGAAGATGATGCGACAACGCTAACCGACAGCCGTTATCTGGCAGATTATTATGAAGAGGTCGTTGAACATACCGGTAATCCTAAGTCGGCTTCAAACCTGGTTTTAAGTGAAGTATTAAGAGTTCTGAATGAACAGAGTCTGGATATCCGCGAATTCAGTATCGATGCTCAGCGGCTTTCAGATCTTATCAGACTTAAAGAAGAGGATAAGATCAATTCCTCCGCCATGCAGACCATTTTTAATGAAATGCTCAAAAACGGAACCGGCGCAGAGGATCTGGCGAAAGAACTAAATTTGATCCAGGTATCTGACAGCGGATTCCTGGAGCCTATCGTGGATGAGATCATTGATCAGAATCCGGATGAAGTGAAGCGATATAAGGACGGGAAAAAACAATTGCTCGGATTTTTCGTTGGACAGGCTATGAAAGCCTCCAGAGGAAAGGCGAATCCTCAGTTAGTTAAAGATTTAATTCAAAAAAAACTCGATAACTGATCTTTAGGTTCAGTTTAGCTTATATGAAGAATATCATACTTACATCATTATTAGTATTTGCACTGATCGCCGTTTCCTGTTCAGGAGATTCTGAAGCTGAAAATGAGGCGGTGCTGCTGGGAGAATTCAGTATTGCTGATTCAGTGGCTTCAGACTCACTCTTTGGGCCTTTAAGCATGGTGATATTTTCTCAGGATACAGCGAGTACCGCTCCTGATACCCTTTCTTATATCAGCATTGGGTCTGATGGCAGTTTTGCGCAAACCATTACTTTTCCAAAGAGGGCGATCTATAATTTTAAGATCCTTTCCGGAAGCAACGAGCTGGTCGCATCACAGATCCTGCTTGCTAATAACGATACGCTGAATATGTCCGGAAGCATACCGGGTCTTGCTCAGAATATTGATCTGAAATCCGGGGAATACGAAGCATTGGATATACTGAACAGGGTTGACAACCAGTATAACCGAGTGGTATCGCTGATCAGTCGTGGAGCTGTTGCTGATTCCCTGATCGGTGAAGAGCTGAATAAATGGGCTAACAGTTACTGGGAGGTTTACGAGACTTACCCGGGTTCATTTGCTGCAGACCTGGCATTTCTGGAATCCGTTAAGATCCTGAATATTATTAATAAGGAGAAAATGTTCAGCCGGATCGAGGAAGAATTACCTAAAGAATTCGCTATCGGATCAGCGCTGAATTACGGAACGGAATATGTGTCGAATGTGCGTGGTCTGGAGGGGGCGGTTTCTTATCTCGATTCTCTAGAACAGCTGACCCAGATCGACCGGACCAAAGAACTGATCAGCCGGGTACGCATCAGTCTGTTATACGATAGTGCAGAAGTCAAAAGAGCTAAAGAGCTGACTGATGTCTATGAAAAACAATATGCAAACAGTGAAGAAGCCAGGCAATGGGTTAAGAATATCAGATATGATCTGAATTACCTTGCCCCGGGTGTAAGAGCCCCGGAGTTCAATTTTATTACCATGGATGGTGATACGTTAAGTAATGAGTCACTTAACGGCCGGGCCTTTGTACTGGAGATCACTCCACTGGCAGCCGGCGAGTATCAGCGCGAGTATGACCGTATGATAGCAATTCACGAAGTGTATAAAAATTACGGTCTTGAGATCATTACGGTACCTTTGGATGAGAGTGAAGTAACGGTGGAAGCATTTTATGAGACCCGTGGTCAACACTGGCCAACTGCGAAACTTGGCACCTTTGATGTTCAGGAACTGATTCAGGAGTTTAATATTCAGCAGGTTCCTACCTGGCTTTTGGTTGACCAGAATGGTGAAGTGGTCAAGAAATATGTTCGCAGTGAGATCAAGGATATTATTCAGGGACTTGGAACTGTATTCTCAAATTCAAATGACGCTAGCTAAACAACTATTATGAGAAAATTTCTGATAGCCGGTAACTGGAAAATGAATTGCACTCCTTCTGAAGCAGCGCTGCTGCTGGAAGGCATAAAAGAAAAGAAAGGAGAAGTATCTGAAGAAGTAGATGTGCTGGTATGTCCTCCTTTTGTTTCACTGTCCATGGCTGTTAACTACCTTCATGAAACAGATATTCAGGTAGGGGCACAGAATATGCATTTTGAAAGCTCCGGAGCTTATACCGGTGAGATCAGCGCATCAATGATCGCTGAAAGCGGATGTAATTATGTGATCCTAGGTCATTCAGAACGTCGTGAGTATTTCAATGAAGATGATGAACTGATCAACAAAAAGATCGGTCAGGCTATCAGTAATGATCTTGCCCCTATCCTTTGTGTGGGTGAAAGCCTCGAACAGCGTAAAGCCGGAGAGCAAAAGATGGTGGTTGGAAAACAGATCCGGGCAGCGCTTGAAGGGATCAATACGGATCAGGTTCTGAACGTCGTAATCGCTTACGAACCCATATGGGCGATCGGTACCGGAGAAACCGCAACCCCTGAACAGGCACAGCAAATGCACAAATTTATCAGAGACCTGGTCTCTGAGATATACGACTCGGATGTTGCAACATCACTCAGAATACTATACGGCGGAAGTATGAAACCGGCTAATGCAGACGAATTATTATCTCAGCCGGATGTAGATGGTGGTTTGATCGGAGGAGCGAGCCTGGATGCAGACTCTTTCACTGAGATCATTACGATAGCAGAAAAATTGTCCTAATATGTCATATAACGTACTTCTGATCGGCAGCGGGGGACGAGAGCATGCTCTTGCGTGGGGTATCGCTTCATCTGAGAAACTGAACCGGCTTTATACCGCACCCGGAAATCCAGGTACAGCTGAGTTGGGTGAAAATGCGGTACTTGATGTATCGGACCATTCCGCGGTTAAAGATTTCATTGAAGAACACCATATTGATCTTACAGTAGTGGGACCCGAACAACCACTTGTTGAAGGACTTGTAGACAAACTGGAAGCAGAGGGACATAAAGTATTCGGCCCCCGTCAGCAGGCAGCCATGCTGGAAGGTTCCAAAGAGTTTGCCAAGGAATTCATGCAGCGACATAATATTCCTACAGCTGCCTATAAGGCCTTTGACCAGGAAGATTTTGATGCTGCCGCTGATTACATAAAAGAAAATAATTCTTATCCGATAGTACTGAAGGCCGATGGCCTGGCCGGAGGTAAAGGAGTATTTATTCCTGAGAATGAAGAGGAGGCTATGAGCTTCCTGAAAGAATTGAAAAATAGTTCTTCGTTACGGGAAGCCTCATCAAGGCTGGTCATTGAAGAATTTATGACCGGGGAAGAAGCCTCAGTGTTTGCTGTTTGTGATGGTGAAAGCTACCAGGTGATCGGAAATGCACAGGATCATAAAAGAGCCGGGGAAGGAGATACCGGGCTGAATACGGGCGGAATGGGTGCTTATTCCCCCGCTCCTGTAGTTACAAAGGAAATTCTGGAGGCCGTTGAAAAGAATATCATTGCCCCGACAGTAAATGGTATGAAAGAAGAAGGTAATCCCTATGTGGGATTTCTGTATTGCGGCCTGATGATCACAGAAGAGGGACCCAAAGTAGTGGAATATAACTGCCGCTTCGGAGATCCTGAATGTCAGGTGATCATCCCGAGACTGGAATCAGATCTGCTGGAAATTATTGTATCATGCCTGAACGGTAATCTGCGGGAAACGGAAGTAGAGCTTGATGAGCTTTACCGCTGCTGTGTGGTCCTTACTTCCGGAGGATATCCCGGTTCCTATGAGAAAGGAAAAGAGATCAAAGGACTGGAAAAGGCAGAACTGGATACCCTTGTATTTCATGCCGGCACCAGATCCGAAGGAACCAAGCTTTTAACTAACGGCGGCAGAGTACTAAATGTGGTTGGTTCTGGAAAGACCCTGCAAGCTGCCATTGACAATGCTTATGAAGCTATCCGGAAAATAGATTTTGACAAAGCATATTACCGGGGCGATATTGGAGCTAAAGGGCTCAAACATCTCGGATGAAATTTCTTTCCTTCCTGATCTTATTGGTATCTGTTACTTCTTTCAGCCTTAAGGGGCAGGATACTGCCGCAAGAATCAAGCTGATCACAGATAACATAAACAATGCTTCTGACCTTTATGTAAGCAGTCAGGGAATCTATATACTGCACACCTCAGAGAACAAGCTATCTAAGATCAATGAAAACGGAGAGGAACTCTGGACCATTGGCGGTAAGGGATCCGGTTCCTATCAGTTTGATCACCCGGTGGATGTACATGGAGCTAACGGAATGAAGATCTATGTTACCGACCGGAATAATAACCGGGTAAGTGTATTTGACCGGCGCGGACAGTTTCTGAGTACTATTGAAGCAAGCGATGATTTTGGTTACCGTCAGCGTTATCAGCCTTTTCTCATCACAGTAAATAAATTCGGTGAAGTTTTTTTTATTGATACCATCACGCGTGAGGTCCGGCATTTTGATCTGGATGGTAACACCTTACTGGGATTCCCGCTACCGGATGAGATCAAAGAGCCGGTGAATATGATCAGTGTGGGTAATCAGCTCTATATTTTCGATCATAAAACCGAACTTGTAGAAGGAATTCATCTTGTATCTGAAGGGGGAAACTACCGGAATTTCAGAGCCACAAATATGCTTAAAAACTGGACCACTGACGGCCAAAATGAAGTGGGGGTTACCGTCGAAAATGACTTATTCCTTGATACAGATCTGGTCAGAACCAGAAATCTATCCTTACCCTATGACGGGCTGATCACCGACATACAGTGGTTCAATGAAAGAATATATGTTTTACAGAAAAACCGTCTTTTCCGTATTGAATTCACTCAATGATCGATCCGTCTTTTATATTTAATAATGATCTGAGCTTCCGGGAAAAAGCACTCAGTGTTTTTAAATATCAGTTTGAAAACAATGAAGTGTATCAAAGGTTCTGTAAGGCTTTAGGAGAGACCGATCCATTAACACTTACACAGATCCCTCTAATTCCGGTTGAGGCTTTTCGTGAAGCAGAAATGTATATCCCGGATGCCTCCGCTGAAGCAGATCTTGAATTCAGAAGCAGCGGTACCACCGGCATGAAAAGGAGCCGTCATAAGGTGAAAGATGCAGAGATCTATCATATGTCCATCCTTAAAGGGTTTGAAACATTCTATGATGTGCAGGACCCGGTGCTCCTGGCTTATACTCCGGGATACAGTGACAATCCGCAATCATCGCTGATCTATATGCTGGATCATTTAATTAGTCATGATGAAAGCGGATGGAGCAGGTTTCTTGATCTGAATGAATCATTGAATAGGAAGGAAGTTGATAAAATTTCTGGAAGTGGTCGGACCATGATTCTGTTCGGTGCAGCATTCGGACTACTGGATCTTCTTGAAAGGGGTGACTGTAAACTTCCTGAAGATAGTATCATCATTGAAACCGGAGGAATGAAAACTCATCGGAGAGAAATGAGCAGAGAAGATCTGCACTCAGCCCTGGCGGAGGGGTTCGGGGTGCCGGAAGTGCAGGTTCACTCAGAATACGGCATGACGGAACTACTTAGTCAGGCTTACAGCCAGGGTGATGAATGGTTCAAAGCTGTACCCTGGATGCAGATCAGCATCAGAGACCCTTATAACCCGTTAAAAAAAGCAGATCCCGGAGATGAAGGACTGATAGGGATCATTGACCTCGCAAATGTATATTCCTGTGCTTTTATACTGACCGGAGACCGGGGCGTACAGCGACCCGATGGCTCATTCAGAGTACTAGGCAGGTGGAACCCCTCCGACCTGAGAGGTTGTAATTTCCTTATCGACAGAGACTGAAGTATGAACATGACCAAGCACATAGCACATGTGGAGAGTGCAGTTAAGAAATGGCTGCAACCGGATAACTTTGCCCTTAAGAAAGCCATCGACAAGACAGTAAGCGAAGGATTATTCAGCACTGAAGATATCCGGTATCAGATACGGGTATTAAAAAGAAATGTAGAAAGCGGGCAGATCAGGGAATGGGCTGAACGGAGCGGATTGAAGGATGAGAGATCCGCAGCCGGCAAGAAAGTTTTATGTCTGCATGCCGGAAATTTACCATTGGTTGGTTTTCAAACGGCACTGGGAGTAATATTGTCTGGAGCGGACTATTATGGGAAATTGTCCAGAAAAGATCCCTATCTGATGCAGAGCTTCCTGAAGCTGGCAGAGCATGAACTGACCGGAAGTGAGATCCAATTCAGTACGGACCTAAATGCATTCAGAGAACTGAATGCAGATGAAGTAATATTTGCCGGATCTGAAGACAGTGTTGAGGTGATTAAAAAAGAGATCGCCGGGATAAAGGCTACCAGAGCAGAAGCCGGTTATCATATCCGTACCGCTAAATATTCTATGGTATATCTGGATAATAAAGATCCGGAAACGATGAAAGACTTTGCCGAAGCTGTTCTCAGGTATGAAGGGCAAGGCTGCCGGTCGGTGGCGATCGTGGTGAGTCCTTACCGGCTGGATTCCTTTAAGTGTGAGATGACAGACTATATTGAGTTGTTCTGGATGCATAACCCGCCGGAAGGAAAAGTCAGTCCGGGCGTTGAGTATCAGTTTGCATTTAATAAAGCTATAGAGCGATCTCAGGCCTGGCTGGATCATTTTCTGATACAAGAGACGGACGAGCTGCCCAAATATGACCGGGTGGTGAACTGGGTACCCGGTGATGAAGCAAAGGTCCGGGAAATGGTTTCGAAAGCCGGAAAACAACTTCAAAGTGTATATACCACCGGGAACAGGATCGAAGGTGTGGAGACGGAGTTAGTGTCCAAAGCTCAGCGTCCGGATCTTTGGTGGAAACCGGACGGGGTGGATGTGATCAGAACCTTGATCAATAATGAGCGCTAATAGGTAACCCAGCCCTGAGTATAAGAATAGGAGTGCAAACCGGTTACCGTAACCATACGGTATCTGCCGGAACTTAGATCATAATATGGCTGACGTGCGATCAAATGTGAAAAATTACTATCGTCAGGTATACTCAGATTGAGTGAAAACGTCCGATCGGTCTCCTCATCATAAATGGTATTTCCGAAACCGAAACTTGAATAGTACCATAATGAACTGTTTCTGATCCTGGACAGTATTTGAGAATTCTCAGTTCGGATCTCAGCTGTAATGAAACTCTTTGAATTGCTCATCACATCATAGGAATAGAGTCCTGCATCTGTAGTATAAAAGATCACTCCGTTGGTATAATCAATTTCCTTCAATGATGCCTCTGCTTGCTCGATGATTGTTTTGTTGTTGCTGACCGTATTGTGCAGATAGAATTCCGTAGCTCCTCCTACTGAACTGCTGATAATCAGGTTCTCCGAATCCAGTAATCCCTGAAGCATTACTGAACTATTATATCCGGGGACCGTTCCTGAAGCGGACTCTGTCTCTAGGTCGAATTTGATAAGCTGACCGCTCTCCACAATAATAAGGGTATCATTATCCTGAGGAAAGAAAATATCAGTTGCAGTATTAAAGTCCGGATTATCATACGTGAAGTAGCTTCCGGTATTTATATCCACCACGGTTAGCCGGATATTATTCCAGGGTTCAATATTCTGAGCAATGGTCAGATATGCAAGGTAGCTTTGATCTCTGTTGAATTTTATATTTCGGACTGCTGGAGTCTGGTCTGGAAGGTTGGCGGGTACGGGCAGGTTGAGACTTCTAACCATATTTCCGTTCTCATCATATACATCCAAAAGCTGGTTATTTTGGTCATAAGCAGCATAAAATCTTCCGAATTCACTTTCCGCAATAGACGCATAGTATTTATCCCTGTTCAGGACCACTTCGTTTACTAATGCATTTTGATACCTTATTTGTAGCGAGTCACTATTAGTTGATAGATAAGACCGGACACTGTACTTATAAGACTGTGTAGGTAAAACTTGCTCATCAGTATAGGTATTGACTCCGGCAGCAACGGTATCATAAGGAGACAGCGTTTCATTCAGTGTTGATCTGCTGATAATATATCCTGAAACAGGGATCTGAGGCCAACCAATATCCCAGCTAAGGGTTAAACCCCCGTTTCCCTCATCCCGGATGGCCGGATTAAGGGGAGCTGGATTTGAAATACCCTTGCTATATCCCAGCCAGGCAACCCGTCCAAAATTGGATCCGGAAAAGGGTTGCACACCGATTTCCAGAAAACCCCCAGAAAATATACCGTCATATGTGAGAAACCGGTCTTCTATACCAGAGTAAACTGTATCTCGAGCGGCTAATTCATAATCTTCGTAATTAGTTCTAAAGTATACGATTACCCCTTCCGGCTGATGATCATGCTGCCAGAACACATTTGTTGTGAGTTCATCGACCATTTCAAACTCAGGATTTCGGATATCTCTTATGAACTCATCCATATCCCGGGATTCAAGCAATTGAATATCTCTCTCCCCGGTCCTGAGAAATCGAGTCAACCGATACTGAAGGTGAAATACATTCAGAGGAATATCTTGTATGATCCTCTCCAGGTTATATTCGCCCCAAAACAGAGTATCAAGGGTTTCCCAGTCTTCCTGATCTGAGTTCTGCTTATAGTCCAATATAAATCCGCTTTCAAAAGTAATAAGATTGTCGTTGTTTCTTCTGATAATTCTGGCTTCAATCTGAGAATTATCCTCAAAGAAGAAATAATCGATACCGTGTAATGAGTTAAATTCAATCTTGAATTCCAGCGGCTCTGAGGTGTAGTCTACAGAATCTCTGATCTCACTGCGAATGTAGGTTGATACCCTGTAATAGGTTGGGTCTGCAAAATATCCTGAGTTATCTACAAAACTGGTATCATTTTCCTGTAGCCTTGCAAGTTCAGTAAATGCTCCTTCTTCGCCCAGTTTCTTTTCGATGATATATCCTTCCTCATAATCTCCATCCAGCCACTTAAAAGTTATACTTTTATTTTCCGAATCGAACAAATACTGACCGGAAATATTATCAACCCATTTTGGAGTGGGCGGAATGAAATTATCACTTTCAGGATCATTTGGATTGTCTCTTTCATAATCTGGTCCTGTAACACAGCCTATCAGGATAAAAGTGAGAAAAAGTATGAGAATATGCGATCTGTTTATGAACATATTAACGGCTGATACTCAGGTTGACAGTAGGATATAAGTTTCCGCTTACCGAATTTGTTTCAATGTAGGCTCTCAGTGGGATCTTTTTGCGGTAACCTCCGTTTGGTTCACTAAAGAAGGCATCATACAAATTCCAGGCCAGAACTGAGATGACAGGGATCAGCGAAAGGTTCCTGTAAAGACTACTTCGGTCAACCACGGAGATCTGGTCTTCCATTTGACTTCCAAGCCTCTCAGCCCGTTCAACTGTTGAGGCCCCCACATACTGTGATCTGATGGTATTAAGCTTTGATACCTCATTATTGTATCTGCGGTCTGCGAATGCCAGTAAACCACCACTGACCAAAGCACTCCCGATTATGGTCAGAGCTTTTTTCTTTTGTCTTTTGAGAAGCTGAGCAGCTCCAGGCAGGGGTGATAACAGTAAAATGAATTTTTTTTCCGGTCTTGTATATAGGGAATGATAAGATATCCGGTCTGTACGATTATCAATGGTGATTGAACGGTTCCCAAAATCAGGGTTCCTAATCTCAAACTGTTGTTTTCCCCGCTCTGCATTCAGACTTATAAATCCTTTCCCGACCGGGTTGTCCTTATACCATATCTCAGAGTCGGGATCGGTCTGCAGTATAAGATTCGATCCAAAATAATCACTTGCTGCATAGTTGCGATCTAGCACAATGCCGGTTATCTCCCGGTCCTTATTGAAACGGTGCACAAGAACTGTAGTTTTACCTTCGGTAAGTGTATGATAATATTGTGCCGGTTCATCAAAGGGCCATGTTAATACAAAATAATGTTGCCCGGGACTCAGGGCTATGGAGTCCCCGTTCTGGTAATATCTGATGTTATCGAAATCATTGTCGATATTTAGTTTTACTGAATCGACATTTAGATCCAGTTTGATATAGCCTGAATTTTCAACACGGCTGTCGGTATTCTGGCATCCATCACATCTTATAATCTGGGCATTCGAAACTGGAGTTAAGAGGAGACAAATAAAAAATGCCGGTATCAGCCGGCTGAACAAATAATGATACATATCCCGATTAATCGTAAAATCAATTATTTAGGATAGTAGCGAATCGAGAAATATTATGAAAGGATAAATCGGGTATTTTTTAAAAATTACTGCTATCTCTCCATAATATAATCCCCGAACTTCCATTCTGACCGGAAATCTTTATTCAGTTTCTCATCGGTCAGCAATGCTTTTACCATTGCTACCGGAATGGCTCCGTTTTGGAGAATGGTATCATGGAATTCCTTTTCATCCATCAGTCCTGATTCGACCAGCTCCAGACGGAGAGCATAGAACTGCATGGCACCGGTCATATATGCGATCTGATAGAGTGGTCCGTAATTGCCTTCGAAGGAGCGCCGGACCTCTGCCTCTGCGTTTGCATATTCATGCCCCACCTTTTCTACCAGATAGTCAATGCACTCCTGAGGTGACCAGTTGCCCAAATGATAATTCAGGGAGAATACAATACGAGCTGACCGGTGCATTCTCCAGTACAGCATCCCGATCTTATCTTCCGGAGATTCCGGAAAGTCATTATTCCATAGCACCATTTCCCAGTAGAGCGCCCAGCCTTCGGTCCAGAATGGAGTCCGGAAACTGCTCCGATGCGTAGCATATCTGCGATTCATGAACTGCTGCAAATGATGTCCCGGGATAAGTTCATGATGTACTACTGCTTTTGAAAAATGCGGATTATTCCCTCTCATACTCATCATCTTCTCCTCATGGCTCATAGTATTCGTGGGGTATGCTATCCGCAGTACTTCTCCGCCCAGAAAGAAAGGGGCGATCTTCTGATACTCCGGGCTCAGCATGACCATTCTCCAGCTCTCTTTGGCAAGATCAGGGATGGTGAGCAGATCGCGTTCTTCCAGGAAGATAACTGCTTCATCTGCCAGTTTTTTAGCCAGGGCCGGCTGCTCCCCGGCCGGAACGTAGGTTGTTTTGACCTGCTCCAGGGCTGCTTTCCAATCGTCACCATAACCCATTTCATTGGATGCTTTAAGCATTTTCGTATACGACCACTCATACTGTTTATTGGCAATATCAATCAGCTCCTGCGGGGTATATGAGATCATCTCAAATCCCAGTCTGCGTGTGATCTCCTCACGGCCGATCGGATCTCCGTCAATACCACTGCCATCGTCGCTTAGCTCTTCCGGGTCAATGTAATCGGCTGCAACACCTCTATAATCTTCCATCACATTCATGAGCCTGTCAAAGGGTTTTTCTGCCCACCAGGTTAGATCCGGATCATATCCGAAATAGAATTCATACGCTTCTTCAATACCATTCTTAATATCATTTATGCTTTGCGACAGAGTCGCAGCCTGCTTCATAGTGAGGGGCTGTGAGTCTTTCAGTTTGGCATGTAATGCTTCGGTCTGCTCTGCCCATTGATCAAACCATGAAGCAACCTCTTTTCCCTCAACCGACTGTCCGTTTCTGCGTCCGTTAATGAAATTCATGATAGAATCACGCTCCGGTAAATACCCGGTGATGCTTTTAACCTTAGCCCGATCAGTCCTTAAAAAGTATAAGGAACGTTCTATATCGTTCTTCAGGAGCAGGAAGTCTACCTGGGATGGCCGTTCTAATTGGTCAAAGCTGACCTGTTCTAAATGATCGAGCCAACCGGAATAGAAGGAATCAAAGCGATCGAAATACTGGTCAGAGGTACGGAGGGTATACTTCCGGGATAAGGCACCCTGATCTTCATTATACATATTGATCCATGCATTTATATCAGCTGACTGGGCCTTTAGCTCATTTTGAGTGGATAACAGGAGGAAGCCGGTAAATAGGATGAATAGTAAGTTACGCATGGAAACTGGTTGATTAAGTAAACTGATTCATTAAAAGAAATATATCGGTCAACTGCTATTGCTTGCAAAATGAATCTACATTAATCGGGAGGAGGAAGGCCTCAAAATCCATTTCAAAGGTTAAGCAGGATTGTCTTATCTTTAGGGCTCCGAAAATTTCGAAATTCAAATACACTTTAATGCATTCCTACAGTCCGGAAAAGATCGAGTCTAAATGGCAATCGTACTGGCTCAAGAATAAGACCTTTAAAACTCCCACCGATACTTCAAAGCCTAAGTATTATATACTGGATATGTTTCCCTATCCAAGTGGTGCAGGACTGCATGTAGGCCATCCTGAGGGTTATACCGCAACGGATATTCTGGCCAGGTACAAACGAATGAACGGTTTTAATGTATTGCATCCGATCGGATGGGATGCGTTCGGATTACCGGCAGAACAGTATGCGGTAAAGACCGGAACACACCCGCGTATAACTACCGAAAAGAACATTAATAAATTCAGGGAGCAGTTGCAGTCTATCGGCTTTAGCTATGACTGGGATCGCGAAGTCAATACTACCGATCCGGAATATTTTAAATGGACACAGTGGATCTTTCTGAAGCTGTATGAAAGAGGATTAGCATACGAAGATGAAGTGGCAGTGAACTGGTGCCCTGAACTAGGGACCGTGCTGGCTAATGAAGAAGTGATCGACGGTAAAAGTGAAGTAGGCGGCTATCCGGTTATCCGAAAGCCAATGAGACAGTGGGTTCTTAAGATCACCGAGTACGCTGAAAGACTATTGCAGGACCTGGAAGACCTTGACTGGCCGGAATCGCTAAAAGAAATGCAGCGAAACTGGATCGGTAAATCTATAGGTGCAGAGATCCGCTTTGAGGTCGATGGTCATGATGAGAATATCGAGGTCTTTACCACACGCCCGGACACTATTTTCGGAGCAACCTATATGGTTCTGGCTCCTGAACATCACCTGGTAAATAAGATAACTACAGAGGGCCAAAAAGAAGCTGTCTCTTCCTACCAGGAGGAAGCCGCAAAAAAATCAGATCTGGCCCGGCAGGAACTGAGTAAGGAAAAGACCGGAGTATTTACCGGTGCTTATGCGATCAATCCGGCGAATAATGAAAAAGTGCCGGTCTGGATCGCAGATTATGTGCTGGCCAGTTATGGAACAGGCGCTATCATGGCGGTACCAGGACAGGATGAAAGAGACTGGGAATTTGCTGAGAAATTCGATCTGCCTATCATCCGTACGGTACAACCGGAAGAAGGATTTGAAGGAAAAGCTTACACCGGGGAAGGACCTGCGATCAATAGTGATTTCCTGAACGGGATGAACATAAAGGAAGCAAAGGCCAAAATAATCAGCTGGCTGGAAGAAAAAGGTGCAGGCAGCAGGTCTGTTAACTATAAATTACGTGACTGGTTGTTTTCACGTCAGCGCTACTGGGGGGAACCTTTTCCGATCATCCATGTAGATGGCGACCATAAAGCTATACCGGAATCTGAACTCCCGCTGAAATTACCGGAAGTCGACAAGTATCAGCCTACCGGAGACGGAGAGCCGCCACTGGCCAATGCAACCGACTGGGTTCATACGACCGATCCTGAAACCGGGAAAGAAGCACTCAGAGAAACCAATACCATGCCTCAATGGGCAGGTTCCTGCTGGTATTATCTCAGATATATTTCCCCGGAATTTGACGGAGGTCCTGTGGACCCCGATTACGAAAAATACTGGATGCCGGTGGATCTCTATGTGGGGGGTGCTGAGCATGCCGTACTCCATCTGCTTTATGCCCGGTTCTGGCATAAAGTGCTTTATGATATCGGAGTGGTCTCGACCAAAGAACCTTTTCGGAAGCTGGTTAATCAGGGTATGATCCTGGGCGAAATGGAATACACATCTTCAGATGGTGAAAAGCTCTCTGATGAAGACGTTGAAAAGAAAGGAGATGACTTTGTGCTAAAGGGAACAGACATCAAAGTGGAAGCCCGTGCCCATAAAATGTCCAAGAGCCGTGGAAACGTGATCAATCCTGATCATATCATTGATGAATACGGAGCGGATTCACTTCGATTGTATGAGATGTTCATGGGGCCTCTGGAGCAGGTAAAACCCTGGAGCACCAAGGGGGTGGAAGGAGTAAACCGATTCCTTAGAAGAGTCTGGAGACTGCTTATTAATGAAGACAGCGGTGAGCTTGACGATAAAATTCAGAATATTGAAGCCGCTAAAGATCATCTGAAACCTCTGCATGAAGCGATCAAAAAAGTAACAGAAGATATTGAGGGAATGCGATTTAATACCGCAATATCTGCACTCATGATATTCGTAAATGAAGCCAATCAGTGGAAAGTTATTCCAAGATCAGTGGCTCAGGACTTTGTGAAGCTTCTTAATCCGTTTGCACCTCACATGGCGGAAGAGTTATGGAGTATTCTCGGTCATGAAGACTCCATGGCGTACGAAATCTGGCCGGAATTGAACGAAGAGTATCTGAAGGAAGACTCTGTTCTGTATCCTGTGCAGGTGAATGGTAAAGTAAGAGCCGACATTCAGGTCCCTGCCGAAAAGGCAAAAGACAAAGAATATGTTCTTAAAATCGCCAAGGAAGAAGAAAATGTGGCTAAATATCTGGAAGAGGGGAACCTGGTAAAGGAGATCTTTGTGCCCGGCCGGATAGTGAATCTGGTGGTGAAGTAAAGTTCCAAAGGCAGGAATTGCCCTTAAGTGAGCTTTCGGTCAGCTCTGTTCATAATGCAACAGATCGAAGTTTTAGTAACCGGAATTTATATACACATGCTGCTCAAAGAGTCTGTAAAAGTCATAGGTCTCTTTATCGTTGAATGGGAAAAATTGTGTGAAGTAAACTACGGCTAACTGATTTTCCACATCGAGAGTGTAGTAGGAGTTAGCTGCTCCGGCCCAGTATACCGAACCGGAAGGTCGCGGATGGTCTTCCGGATTATTTTCTAAAGCCCAGGCCAGACCCCACCGGTCTGCGGGATCCCCGAATCCACCACTGTATGACATTATTCCATTTTCAAACTGCTCATAGTTGATTCCCACATCAGGTGGAAGCTGATCTGTAAGCATCATTTCTACTGTTTCTTTTTTCAATATCTGTCCGCCGTCATAGCTTCCGTAATTAAGCATACACTGAAGAAAGGTCATGTAATCTGCCGGTGAACCGTAAAGTCCGCCGCCACCGCTAAAGAATGTTGCAGGTTCTTCGGGAAGCCTGGGATTTTCCTGGAAACCGGCTGGACCGCGCATTCCCCAGGAAACGATCAGATCCTGAAGACTGTCAGGGACATTGAACCAGGTCCGGTTCATTTGAAGGGGACCGGTTATATTTTTTCTAAAGTACGTTTCCAGGTCATCTCCGCTCACCTTTTCGACCACCCTTCCAACCCAGTCTGTACCGGTTCCGTATTTCCAGTCCTCACCGGATTCAAAAAGACGGGGTTTATCCTGATATTCCCATTCCTCCGGTTGAAACTGCTGAAGCCTGTATGAAGTAAAGTCATAACCAAAGCCTGCAGTGTGGGTAAGCAGATGTCTCAATGTGATATCATTCTCAGCTTCAACTAACTCTCCCTGTTCGTTAAGTACCGGAATGGCGGCCATTTGAGGCAGAATATCATTCAGAGGATCATCGAGCCCGATCAGGCCTCGTTCAACCAGCTGCATAGCGGCTACCGAAGTAATTGCTTTGGTCATGGAATAAATGCGGAATATATGATCCTCCGTCACAGTATCACTCTGATCCCAGACAGACGGCCCGAAAGCATACCATTGTGTTTCCCCATCCTTATCAATGCTTCCCATAACAGCTGAAGGCAGGGAGCTTTGTTCGAAATAGTCATTTAGTTCATGGCCTATGTCGGCAGACCGGTCTTGCTGACAGGCTGTTAAAGACAGTATAAAGAGTGGAATAAATATCAGTTTTTTCATAGTACCCGTTTTTATCCATTAATGACCCCATTATCAGCAAATAAAAGTTTAAATGCTTCCCGTTATTAAAAATGAAGAGAAATGTGGATCACTTAAACGTGATAGCTTATTGACCTGCCGAAATTTAGCAACTCAAAAATCAGATCATGGAAGAACAGCGGGACCAAGATAGAACATCCACAAAATGTAACCCAGTATTCCTCCTGTACATCCTGCTGATATGAAAACCGGTCTTTGTTTTACTGGAATGATCCTGAACAACACATGACCACAAATGACCGAGCCTGCAATGCCTGAGATGACCGGTAAGGTTCCAGGCCAGAGTTCCAGCATTTCAGAGATATAGGCTTCATCCCCGCCGAAGAAACCGCGATCGGGAGAGATGATTCCATTTGCAATACCTGCAAAAAGATTGAAGACCTGTCTGAGCCAGAATAAGCTGAGGAAAACTCCCAGCCAGCCGATATAATTCAGGTCTTCCGTTCCTCCATTTCTTTTGTAAAAAAAGAGGATGAATAAGCCTAAGCTTCCGGTTAGCATGGTTTGTACAGGGCCACCCAGCTGAATCAAAAGGTTATCTCTTCTATATTCAACAAGCAGCTCTTCGTACATTGCTTTCTCTTCAAACTCCAAGTCCCTGGTAATGGCGTTTTCATTCCTTGAGTAGATGTCATGCAGTTTTAGAACCAACTCATCATCATCCCATTCCATACTGCTGAAGTGAAGGGTGGTTTCATAACCCAGGGACCTGGCTGCCAGTATATGTCCGTATTCATGTGAAATGGTCCCTATCACCGTGCATACTATAAATGCTGCTGTATATATAAGGAAGTGTTTCATGTAAGGGTGAAAACCTGATCCATCTAATGCGAAGGGATCGTTTTCAGGGTTTATACGGACTATTTTAATTCGGTAGTTTTACTCTGTGCAAACCAGGGTAGGTATATGAGCAAAAACTGCATAAGGACGCGTGCATATGCTACCATTCTGGTTCCTATAACCGGATCCTGTTTGAAGGCATCTATGATGTGAATGGGGAGAAAACAGATCATCAAAACAAAAATACCAAACAGGGCTATTTTTCGGTAGCCGGGAAGGAATACCCCGATTCCCAAAACAATTTCGACTATACCCGTTAAATAGTTTATGGTTAGCTTAGGTAAGAAATCGGGAATCAGTCCATTATAGGTTCCCGGACTTATGAAATGAGCTATTCCTCCGAGTAGCATTAGCAGAGCCATGAGAATTCCGATGGTCCTTTTTACATTATCCATTGTGGTGTTTCGTTAGCCGTGATCAATATTTATTCAACTGGTGTTCGTAGATGAACGAATGCTGCAGTAATATTTAGTTACCCTCTGATTCTGTCTCTTCTGCTTCTATGGTCAGGGCAGGTCGCTTTCGGGTCTCTGCTACTCTCCATCCTGTCTCGTATATCCACTTAGTCATCTTAGTGAGCTTTTCATAGTCGATCTTATCGGGACTATCAAAAGGGGTATGATAATCCGAATGCAAAAGCGTGGTAAAAAAGATGGCAGGTACATCAGCCTGGGCGTAGGGAAGGTGGTCACTGCGGAAATACCAGTTCTCCGGGTGATTGGCTGCATCCCAGGAAAAGTCCAGTTTAAACTTTGAAAGGCTCTCATTTGCTGCCAGTGCCATATCCGCAAGCTCTGCGGAATTCAGGTGGGGTTCTGTAACTCCAAGGAGTGCAGCTGAATCCGGTGCATTCCTGCCTATCATATCTCCATTTAAAACAGCTGCAATCGAAGACAAAGGAACTGTAGGATTTCCCACAAAATAACGGGAACCTAATAAACCTCTTTCTTCTGATCCATGCCAGACAAAGAGGGCCGAACGTTTGGCCGGTTGCTTAGTCCATGCTTTCCCAATGGCCAGCATGGCCACGGTAACGGTTGCATTATCATCGGCACCGTTCCAGATCGGGTCCCCATTTACAGCCGGACCCACACCATCATGGTCCTGATGCCCACTGAAAAGTACATACTCTTTTTTTAGCTCGGGATCCGTTCCTTCCGCTTTTGCAATCACATTTACGGAAGGATAATCGAACTGCTCTGTTTTCAGGTTGATGTTTATATAGTTTCCCGGTTCAGAGAAGATACTTTCTAGTGCATTACCGGCCAGTATTATGGGAATGGTACCCGGGTTGGAGGATTCACGTCCCTCGATGGCATAGCCTCCCTTTTGATAGCGAAATCCAGTAAAAGACATCAGTGATTCTGTCGGTTTGTCGGCAACAAAAATAATGGCCGCAACACCGTGTCGTCGAAGCTCTCGACTCTGTTGACGTATTGCAGCAGAGGTATAACGGTATTGCCACAGGCTGACCCACTTTAAGGTCATAGGAGCAGGAGGCATAATCTTCATAGCTACGATCTTTCCCTTCAGATCTGCGGTTGTGTCGGGCATCTTATCCAGCCACGTTACCGGACCTTCCAGTTTGGTTTCAACAAGATTGGTGGGCCATACATCCTGCCAGAGTTCCAGAGCCTGGTCATTTATACGGATAGTACTTTGGTCAGCAGTCCGGCTTCTTTTCAGATTAAAGAACTGGAAATAAGTGCCATCTTCACCTGCCGGTAATAATCCAGCTTCCATGGCTTTTTGAGCCACCCATGCAGAGGCTCTCATTTCTCCCAGTTCTCCGCCTCTGCGGCCGCGGAAGTCATCACCTGCCAGTTCATATAACTGATCTTTCAGCTCCTGCTGCTGAATCATATTAAGTTTGGGAGCAGTACTCTGGGCAAACAGAGCGGAAGGGATAATTATAACTAAGCAGAGTATGGTCAATTTGTATTTCATATCCGTGTATTTCAGAAGAATTATTTCCAGAAGGTGCATTAGAATTCAAGGAAATCAGAATAGGGAAATATATCCTACAGTAAAAGGAAACAAGGAGGGAAGTCCTGAAACAAAAAAAGCCCGATCGGTTGACCGGGCTTTTTAAAATGGAGAATCTGAAGATCTATCGTTCCTCGATAGGGGTCCAGTCTAAGTTTTTCTCGCCAACATAAAGGGCTCTTGGACGGATCAACCTGTTATTTGCAGCCTGTTCCATGAAGTGCCCGGTCCATCCGGAAATGCGGCTCATGGTGAAGATGCAGGTATACAGGTCTGGTTGAATACCGATTGAGTAATAAACAGATGCAGAGAAGAAATCCACATTAGGGTCAATATTCTTCTCAGTTTTCATGGTATTGAGCATATCCATAGACCAGCGATAAAGCTCTTCATGGCCTGTTTCCTCAGAAAGTGCCTGTGACATTTTCTGCAGATGGCGTGCACGGGGGTCGAAGGTCTTATATACCCTGTGACCGAATCCCATGATCTTTTCTTTGTTAGCCAGTTTATTTTTGGTAAATGCTTCAGCATCCGCTTTATCACCCTGTTTCTCGAGTTCAAGCAGCATGTTCATAACGGCAGTATTTGCTCCACCATGAAGGGGTCCTTTAAGTGCACCAATAGCTCCGGCAACCGCTGAAAACATATCTGATTGAGTGGCACCGATAGTACGGCAGGTAAAGGTCGAAGCATTCATTCCATGCTCGGCATGAAGGATCAAACAAAGATCCATGGTTTTTTCCGCCTGTTCTCCGGGCTTTTCACCATTCAGCATATACAGGAAGTTAAAAGCTGTGCTTCCGTCATTCAGAGGCTTAACAATATCCAGTCCCTTACGGATCCTGTCGTAAGTTGCTATGATCGTTGGGATCTTAGCAGTGAGTGCAATGGCCTGATCCATAAAAAGCTCACTGTCATACTTCCCTTTGGTCGGGTCAAAATCAGCAAGCATTGAGACAGCAGACTGCAGTACTGCCATAGGTTCAGCATCTTTGCTAGTGTTCTGCAGGTAGTCGATTACAACCTGAGGAATTTCTCTTTGCTCGATAAAGCTCGCTTTCAGAGATTCAAGCTCTGTTTTGTTTGGAAGTCTGTCATTCCATAACAGGAAGCAAACTTCTTCAAAAGTGGCATTACCGGCTAATGTATCAATATTATAGCCGGCATAGATCAGCTCTCCTATTTGCCCGTCGATAAAACTTTTGGTTGTAGAAAAAGCAACGATTCCATCCAGTCCTTTATTGATGTGAGGATATTGTTGCTCGTCAAATCCAGTGTGTACACCTTCAGCCATTTAATCTCCAATTTTGTTTAATAATTTTTCTTTCGTTTATCGGTACTTTGCTAACAATAAGAAAACAGGATGCGTTTTGACCCGATAAAACTTTCATGTAAAAAACAGTTTTCGAAAGAGTCCGAATATAAGAAAATGCCCTCTATTATTTAAGTGAAAATCTTTTAAAAAATCTGATCTTAGGGCAGTTGGACGAGTCACGATCAGATTCAATAAAGAACATTTCCTGCTCAGGCTTTTGTTTTAGCTTCTTCCCAGAATGCATCCATTTCTTCCAGCGTGGATTCATTCACCGTTTTTCCCTGTTCTTTCAGCTTTTTCTCTATGTAGCGAAAGCGTTGTTCGAATTTTTTATTGGTCTGGCGGAGGCTGTCTTCGGCATTCAGATCAAAGTACCGGCTTACATTAACCAGAGAGAATAGCACATCTCCGAATTCGTCACTCAGCTTGACCGGGTCGTTATCCTTTAAGGTATCCTTAAATTCCTCAAGTTCTTCGTCCAGTTTTTCCCAGGCCAGTTCCCATTCCGGCCAGTCAAAGCCTACATTGGCTGCTTTCTCCTGCATGCGTTGTGCCCGTATAAGAGCCGGGAGATGATGTGGGAGTCCGTCCAGGGTGGATCTCTTACCTTCTTTGAGTTTTATGGTCTCCCAGTTCTGAGCTACTTCACCTTCACCTTCTACCTCCGTGTCTCCGAATACATGAGGATGCCGGCGGATAAGCTTTTCCATAAGGGTGTAGATCACATCCCCGATCTCAAATTCATCTTTTTCCGAGGCCATTTCTGAATGGAACAGAACATGCAACAGAAGGTCTCCAAGCTCTTTCCTGAATTCGTCGAAATCCTGGTCATCGATTGCCTCGAGAGCCTCATAGGCTTCCTCGATCAGGTTGTCCTTAATACTTTCATGGGTTTGTTTGCGATCCCAAGGGCATTCTTTTCTTAAGATGGCAACTAATCTGACCAGGTCACTGAACTCTTTTGATGGTTGCATGAATTAAAAATGAAAATTTTAAAATTGAAAACAGGTGCCTAAAATAGGGCCTCTCATTTTTTATTTTTAACCTATAATTCGCAAATACCCTACGTTTTGCGCTTTTTCTTTTTGGCAGCAGGGAAGAGGATATTATTCAGGATCAGCCGGTAACCGGGGCTGTTGGGATGCAGTGCCAGATCTGTGGGCGGATCATTTACCCGGTGGGTATAATCTTCCGGGTCGTGTCCGGCATAAAAAGTAAAAGTACCCTTACCATAATTTCCATGCAGGTATTTAATCTGCTCTCTTCCCGGAGCCTCTCCCAGGACCACTACAGATGATTTGACTTTGTCTTTTTGAAATGCAGTGGTCTGCCCGTAGAATCCTCTCACTGAACTAACATGATTCTGTGTCAGCATAGTCGGAACAGGATCCCACTTAGCTGAGAACTCAAAAAGGGTAAAGAAATCCAGAGATCGGTCTATACGATTACCTCGATATTTTACATCAACATTTGCGTGCTCATATTCTCCGGGATCCAGGCTGATCTCAAAGTTTTCAAAAGCCAGGCTTTTGTTGAAGTCTAGCAGCTGCTGTGCATTGGGATCTACGGGATCTCCATCAAACTGCTGTGGTGCAATATCAATTCCTTCTGCTGCCAGTGCAATATCAAAAGTATCGGTCCCCGAGCACATTGCGAACAGAAACCCTCCATTACCCACATATTCCTTGATGGTTCTGGCCACAGCCTTTTTCTGTTCACTGACTTTTTGAAAGCCCAGCATTTTAGCCATCTCTTCCATCTGGTTAACCTGGGCAATATACCATGGCATGGTTCTGTACGACTGCCAGAATTTTCCATACTGGCCCGTAAAATCCTCATGGTGCAGATGAAGCCAGTCATACTCATTCAATTTACCTTCCAGAACTTCAACATCCCAGATCTTGTCATATTCTACTTCGGCGTAGGTCAGTGCAAGTGTTACCGCATCATCCCAGGGTAATGCCTGATCGGGTGTATATACCGCAATACGGGGTGTTTTTTCAAGGTTTACGACTGAGGTATTTGAGCTGTTACTTTCCACTTCAGAAATGATGCGGTCTACCTGAGAGCTGTTCAGGGTTTCAAGACTAACATTTCTTAACCGGCTCTTACGGATGATATCATTCTGCTCTTCTACAATGAAACTTCCGCCTCTGTAGTTGAGCAGCCATTGCGCTGTAAAGCCGTCATTGATATGATTAAAAACAACACCGTATGCTTTTAGGTGATTGGTCTGCTCTTCATCCATGGAAATGAGTACATAATTCTGAGCATATACAGCAGCAGGCAGCAGACTTAATAAAAGTAACAGTGATCTTTTGATCATGACCTTTCCTTTTCTTTGATTAATTCCTGAAGGATCTCGCGGGCAAGTGGGGCATATATTCCTTCCGGATACCTCAATATCAGATCCTCAAAATAACCGATCACCCGGTCGATCTCAAAAGACCCTAATTTATCGTAGCCGATTTTTGCCCGGTTCCACATCAGATTTTCAAGACCTGAACCTTGTCCGGTAAACAGATCTTCCATTGCATTGTCAGAAAGATAGTAGGCGGTAGCATCAATATTGTACTGAGGCATGAGGATCATTATATCATCATGAATAACCGCATATTCATTTGAGTCGAGCATAGAATAATAGATCACTTTCGCTGAGTCTTTTTGTCCGGTCTGGGTCAGATAATAGGCATTGCTAAAAGTATCAAGGATAGTTCCTGTGCTGTCACTGCTAAGCCCTTTCTGTATCCAGAGTCGAAGCTGAAGAGCGTCATTTGCATAATAAGAGGTATTTTGCCGCCCGAGGGATTTCAGCTGGATCTTGGCAAATTCATAGTCGCCTGCAAAGAAGTCGGATAGTGCCAGGAAATACCGGGTTTTCTGGGCCAGATCCCCAATGTTCTCCATTTTATTGGCCTTGGTGAGCGCGATCCTGGCTTGAGGGAATTCCTTTTTGGCAATATGGATCCGGCCTCTAAGGTAAAAAAGGTCAGCCGGCTCATCTTCTCCTGATAGCTCCGTCATTATTTTTTCGATCTCTTCGGTTTTCGTCAGATCAAAGATATGATCGAGGCTGATCTCTGCTCTCATCCTGAATACACGGTTCAACCGACTATAGTTTTGAGTTTCTTCCAGGATCGTGTCCAGGGTGGAAGCTGCCTCCCGGTACAGGCTGTCAGGATCTGATTTTATGTCCAGATTATAATCTTTAAGGTATTTGGCCCAATCCATGTTGACGGCTGCCATTTCTTCCAGGCTTCGCCAGCGGGTTTCTCTGAAGTCATTATCTGCATAGTAGCTGAATGCCTGTTGTGCTAATTCATACTCTTTATTTTGTTTCAGAGACTGACCCAAACGGAACAGGGAATAAGTGTATTCAGAAGTGCGGTTCTCAAACTCGAGTGCAGTTGAGTATGCACGGCGGTATAATTTATTTTCGAGTAGTAGCCATATCTGGAAGTCGTAAAAGGTGCGGTAATTCTCATTTCGGACCGGTGTCGAATTCAGGTAATCACCAATTTCCAGTATAGTAAGGTCAAAAATTAGTGGGTCATTGTACCTTAAAAGGGTTCTTTGGATGTAACCGGCCTGATTAGGTACGGCTTTTAAAAGGTCTAACCATTCACTGACGGCTTCATCATATTTTCCAGCCTGCATATATGCATTGGCAAGATCCCCAAAGAAGATCTGCTGGTTATTAAAATTACTTCGCCCCTTGAGATACACCTCAATAGCTTTATCGAATTCACGCCGATCACTCATGGAGTTTGCGGTAGACAGGTAAACCTGTATTTCGTTTCGGTGGGAATCCAGATTTTTGCTCCAGGTGTTAAATGCTTTAGCAGTATCGCCTGAGAGGTGATATAGTTCACCGAGTCTGATTTGTGCATTTGATTCATTCACCGGATCGTTCAGAAAGGTATTCATGATCGCTACTGCTTCTTCATACTGCTTGAGCTGAATATGACATTCGGCTAATCTGTCAGCGATGATATAAGCACCAGGTTCATCTTCATAGATCTGCTTAAGGAGGGGGAGTGCTTCCTCATATTTTTGCTGATTCATCAGAAATCCGGCAAGCTGATACTCACTCCCAGCCTGACCCAGAGCAGGCAGAGAAAATATCAAACCGGTACATATGATGATGAATAGTTGTCGGATCATTTCCTGATCTAGTCGGTTATTATCTGGTCAATTACATCGGGATTCAGGCGATGAAGTTCCATGTAGAATCTTGATAATGGGAATCCAACTACATTATTGTAATCACCGTTAATTCGTTCCACAAAAAGTGCACCCCAGTCATCCTGTATTCCATAGCCGCCGGCTTTGTCCATGGGAGAACCACCTTTAATATATTTTATGATCTCATGATCCATGATGTTGCGGAAGAACACTTCTGTTATTTCTGCAAATTCTCTTCGGTTAACGATCTCGCACTTTTTGTTTGTTTGTAAAAGACAGACACCGGTTATCACTTCATGCATATTACCGCTCAGCATAGTAAGCATTTCAAAGGCTTCTTTATGATTTTGAGGTTTATTCAATATGTGATTATCTAATACAACAACCGTGTCAGCACCTATGATGATACTGTCAGGGCAATGCGCAGCTACTTCTTCGGCCTTTCTTATGGCAAGAGTTTTTGCAAATTCTGTAGGATCTTTCAGATCAATATCCTCAGAAGCGTTGCTTGGAAAGATCTCAAATGGTAATCCGATCTGTTCCAGCAACTTTTTTCTTCTGGGACTTTTAGAAGCTAAGATCAGCTTAGCCATTCATACTCCCGGCTTTTGGACTTTTTTGATAAATAAAATAACTTATGAGACCGTTTCAAACCCGATTTCGTTAAGATTTAAAAAAAGATCCCTCTATGGCTAATCCAAAAACCCGAAAAAACGATACAAAACCTATGTTTTTTTCGGCATTTAACTATAAGCTGATCGGGTTGTCCATTTTCCTGATCGTGGCCGGATTCACTGCTATGTATCTCGAGAATGAAATAAATGGATTTATTTCTCTCTACATATCTCCGATCATGGTTATGGCAGGCTATGTGATCGTTATCTTTGCGATCCTGAAACATAATAACACCGGAGTCAGTCCTGCTCCCGACACCGATTAAGTGGTGCCTGATCGCAGGATAAATATTTCCCTGATCTTCATTTTTGTTTGCGTTGTAACCATAGCAGGGGACCCTTCCGACTATCTTAGATTTTTGCTGGCGATCAGTTTTGCTTTAATCCTGTCGTACACTTCTTTCGTATTTAACTGGCTTACACTCGATGGTGCCGCGGCAGCCTCTGTTTTCGGGACTCTAGCATATGGTCTGGGAGGTAATACCGGTGCAGCCGTAGTGCTGATTTTTTTTATCAGCGGGTCTTTACTGTCAAAAGATATGGTTGGCAGGGAGGGGTTCCTGGATGAAAAATTTCGCCGTAACGGGAAACAGGTCTGGTGTAACGGTTTCTGGTTCGCTATTTGGATCATTGTCTGGTATGCAACGGGTTCGATGATATTTCTGGTGGCCGGGGTTGCCGCAATGGCTGCAGCTAATGCTGATACCTGGGCTACCGAGATCGGAGGGAACCGGATCAAAGGAGCTACCAGGCTGATCAGTAACTGGAAAAAAGTAGAACCCGGAACCGACGGTGGTATTAGTCTGGAAGGAACCATTGCATCACTTGTTGGTTCAGTAATTATTGCAGCTGCTTTCTGGATATTTAATCAGCAGGCTGGAATAGCTGAATTAACGGTTATTATTATTTCCGGTGTGGCAGGTAGTCTGGCTGATTCCTATTTTGGCGCTCGTTTGCAAAACCGTTTGTTCACCTTCAGTAACTGGAGAAGGAGACTGATACAGGAATTGTATATTAATAACAATCTGGTTAACTGGTTCTCAACCGGGATTGCATCCCTCACAGGTTTAATTCTAATTATAATAGCTAAAATATGAAGTGGTATAAGAAGTTACACTGGCAGATCATTATAGGACTAGTTCTGGGTTTAGGCTGGGGACTGGTATCCTCACTGGCCGGCTGGGGTGATTTTACCACGGATTTTATTAAACCTTTCGGTACGATCTTCATTACCCTTTTGAAGCTGATCGCTGTACCTCTCGTACTGGCTTCGCTGGTGGTAGGAGTCACCAGTTTGAACGATACTGCTCAGCTATCCAGAATGGGAGGTAAGACGATCATGATCTACATCGTGACGACCGTATTTGCGATCACGATCGGTCTGACCGCTGTAAACCTGATCAAACCGGGAAAAGCGCTCCCTGAGGAGACCAAAATGGAGCTACAGGCAGCTTATGGTGGTTCGGTGGAGGAGCGAAGTGAAACGGCAAAACTTGTGCAGGATCGCGGTCCGCTTGATTTCTTTGTAGATATCGTACCGGATAATTTCTTTTCAGCTGCATCCGATAACTCCAGAATGCTGCAAGTAGTATTTGTAGCTATACTGCTGGGGATAGGGATCATTCAGATCGGAGGTGAAAAAGGGAAGCTGCTTATCAATGTTTTTGACGCCTTTAATGATGTGATCATACGTATTGTTGAATTGATCATGCTGACCGCCCCCTATGGTGTGTTTGCACTGATGGCATCTCTAATAATCGATCTGGCAGGCGATGATCTAGGCAAGGCTGTTGAGTTACTACAGGCCCTTGGCTGGTATTGTATTACAGTTATCGTCGCTCTGACGCTGCATGTTTTCATCGTGTATGCATCGCTCTTCAAGATCACCAGCAATATGAAATTAAGTACCTTTTTCAAAGCAATCAGGCCGGCCATGCTGCTTGGATTCAGTACCAGTTCAAGTTCAGCCACATTACCAGTAACTCTGGAGAGAGTGGAAAAAAATCTGGGTGTCGAAGATGAGGTAGCCAGCTTTGTACTGCCTATCGGTGCCACCATCAATATGGACGGCACCTCTCTCTACCAGGCAGTTGCGGCAGTATTTATTGCACAGGCACTGGGAATGGACCTGACAATCGCTCAGCAACTGACTATTGTACTCACTGCAACCCTTGCTTCAATAGGGGCTGCAGGCGTGCCCGGGGCAGGAATTGTAATGCTGGTGATCGTACTCGAAGCAATACAGGTGCCGACCGCAGGTATAGCTTTAATACTAGGTGTAGACCGGATACTTGATATGATGCGGACGACTGTAAACATTACCGGGGATGCAGCGGTTTCAGTAGCTGTGGCCTCTTCAGAGAATAAACTGGGCGAACCAAACCTGGATGATTAAAAAATTCATAAAAGGCTAAATTTTATATGCCTTTGTGTTCGAAAATATGTTAATTAAGAGGGTATTGTGTTAGCAACCAGACCAGAGTGCCTATGGTACGAACGGTACTATACAGAACCCTTAAGAGAACCCTACATATCGCCCTTTTTCTTGCGCTCTTTGCCGCTCCGGCAAAGATGATTGCGCAATCGGTGTTGCTTCCCGGCGACATTCTGACGGTTACGGTAAATGCTGATGATCACAGCTTCGACATCATTCCGCTTATCGATATCGAAAAAGGTACGAAAGTTTTCTTCAGCAGCGGTCAATGGTCTGTCAAAGAGAAGATACTGCAGGGGGATGAACTCTCTCTTGAATTCGATCATCAGATAGAAGCAGGCACCACCATTCATGTGGATGGTTCCGAAAATTATCTTTACACCTTATCAGGTTACCTGGATCTTCGCCGAAGCGATAAAAGATTATTTACTTACCAATATGAAGACGAATCTTATCGCTTTATATACGGGATCGGCTGGGGAGATGAACATATCTGGAAAAAAGATGATGAAGTAGGATCCGATATTCCGGAAAGCCTGGATCCTGAAGAAGGCACACTGGTAAGCCTGGGCAGAGGGAATAATTATCAATACTTTATCAGAAACGGTGCTAGCGGTACCCGTAAAATGCTCACAGAACTTGTGGCGAAAAGTTCAAACTGGAACCTCAGTGATGTTGCATTCAATAATCTGGGCACATCCTTTAATGTTTTAAATCCACCGGTTCTGCAGTTCGATCAAACCGTAAGCAGGGTAATTGAGGGAGAATTATACGCCAGTCTTAATGTAGCTGTTTTTGAGCATGACGGTTCAAGACTAAGTGTAGATGTAGTTTATGATACACTCAGGTCTAATGTAGGTACAGAGGATATTGAGGCTTTTAAAAGGGCGACGATCAATTTCACCGGGATCTCGGGTGACCGGGTATATGAAATTCAGATACCCTTAAAGGATGATGAGAATTATGAAGGAATCGAAACAGCGACCTTTAGTTTAGAAAATCTCTCTTCCGGTAATTTTGGAGATTTTTTACAACATAGTTTGGTCATAAGGGATGATGAAGTACCTAAACTTTCCATCACCAATATGCAGATCACAGACAATGATCTAAAAGGAATTGAAATTCTTAATAATGAATCGGTACCGGTTAGTATCAGAGACTGGAAGCTGGGGAATCGGGAAACCGGAATTACGGTAAACAGAAATATCACGTTATTACCCGGTCAGAGTTTCAGGCTCGCAACCAGTGATACCACCCTTAATGGGGATACCCCGGACCTCATCATCGAAAATGAAAAGTTTGTGACCCTTCTTGAAAAAGAAAAAGAGCTGCTGATATGGGATGACCTGGATAATCTGGTTATTAATGAGTCTAAAGAACCATACCTGAATCAGATCGCGGTTAAAAAGGAAAAAAATCAAACTTCTGTCTTATCCGGCGATTCAGGAAAGTCTCTGACTGCTCAGGCTGCTGCAGAAACTGTGCAAAGCAGTATCGCTATTTCAGGGTTTAAGACCAGTGGCTGGACCAATATCTATGCACGAAACTTATCTGATATCCCTGCAGAAGCAGAATTTGAGCTTTATTTCTGGAATGAGAAAACCGGAGAATTTACTGAGACTGATGCTGATGAAGCCAGGGCTTTATCAGAGAAAGACCAGGTGCTCTTTATTTATTCAGAGTCTAAGAACAACGAGGAGATCCTGTCGGTACTGAGTGGGAAGAATAAAGAGACTCCTGAAACCATTATCTGGGAAATTGATGCAACCGACCGTAATGAAAATAACATTATTGACGAAACGGAAGGAATAAACTGGCTTATGCATTCGGTGAAAGAGCCTGTTTATGTTGAACACCTGATCCGGCTTTTATCTGAATTTGAATTGAATGCGGAACCAGTGGTTTATCAGATGGCTTACGGTAGCGACGGTGATATAATTTATAAACCATTAGTCAGATCCGATCGAATTCCTGCTGATATACCTTTCATGATACGTATTACGAATGCAGCGGGACATAAGAAATTAGAGATGGAAGTTTCTGAACTGATATCTGAACCGGTCATCCCGGATGATGAGGAGCGCGCGGGGTTTACCCTGGAAATGAATAAAAAAGGGTTCAGCAGCAAATTTACAGTAGAATTTGATGACGAAGGAACAGAAAGAGTGACGGCTTTTCAAAGTCATGAATTACTACAGTTTCCTGATCAGGACTATTTGTATACCTATACCATTCAGGGTGATGAGAGATTCAGGAAAGTAGTTATACCTAGAGAAAATACCGGTGAGATCATTCTGCCTGTATACATTAATTCAAACACGGAAGGTGAGATCCAGATATTGATCAGAGATTGGAACGAGATCCCTGACGGCTGGCAAATTACCTTGTTGGATCTGAGTGACAATTCAGATCATGTACTCTCAAGAGATAAAACAGTGGTTTTTGAACATCATCTTTTAAGTTCTGAAACAGAAGATCAGGAAACTGGGTCTGCAAAAGATCGAAAAGATATCAGTGATCACCGATTCGACCTGATCCTGACCCCTCCGCTTTCCGCCGCAAATGAAGAAGAAACGGACCTTCCTCAGAATCTTGAACTTTATCAGAATTATCCCAATCCTTTTAACCCGTTAACAACCATTACTTTTTACCTTCCGGAAGCTTCACAGGTAAGATTGTCCGTATTCAATATTGTCGGTCAACCGGTCGCTACTCTGGTTCAGGGTAATCTGTCAGCCGGTGAACAAATGGTGGAGTGGGATGCTACGGATATGCCCAGCGGGATGTACATATATCAGCTGGAAGTGGGAAATAAGGTCATGACCAGAAAGATGACCTTGGTGAAATAAACGGAACCCATCCGCCGAAAAGGAAGTTATTCAGTTATAACAACAACTTAATTAACCAACAGGAGACTCAGCTTTTTAAGCTATGAAATTTAAAAATATACAAGGCATCGACGTACCGGAAATTGGCCTTGGTACTTTCAAACTCATCGGGAAAGAATGTGAACAGGTCGTCAAGCAAGCCCTAAATATGGGATACAGGCATATTGATACTGCTCAAATGTATCGCAACGAACGAGAAGTCGGAAATGCTATTAAGAGTTCACATATCAAAAGAGAAGAGATCTTTTTAACTACAAAGGTCTGGCATACAAATTTAGATTATGACGATGTCTTAAAGTCTACAGAAGCATCGCTTAAAGAACTGGATACGCCTTATCTGGACTTGCTGTTGATCCACTGGCCTGATCCTGATCATGACCTTGAAAAGACCATCGAGGCAATGTTGTCCCTTAGGGATCAGGGTAAAGCGTTGAATATCGGGGTTGCAAATTTTCCTATGAAGCTTCTGAAAGAAGTAAATGATGAATTTGGAGCTCCAATTTTTTGCAATCAGGTTGAATATCATGCCTTGCTAGGACAGTTTGATCTGCTGGAGTATGCAGCTGATAATGACATTATGGTTACAGCCTATAGTCCGCTGGGACAGGGTAATGTGACTGATCACCCTTTATTAAACGAACTTGCTGAAAAGTATGGTAAGACCCCTGCTCAGATAGCAATACGATGGCTAATAGAGCAGGAACAGGTTGTTACGATCCCAAAAGCATCCAGCAAAGAGCATTTACAGCAAAATATGGATGTATATGATTTTGCCCTTGAAGATGATGACTTTTTTGCGATCGATGATCTGGATAAGACCACACGCTATGTGAATCCGGACTTTGCCCCGGAGTGGGACTGACCATCAGTAATTTAATTCTGCAAGTGCGATGATCTCATCATCCTGATTGAGAAGGCGATGACTGGAGTTCTGCTCCGGCCTTCTGACCATGTGGGAAGTGATCTGGTCTCCCAAACCGCTTTCCTTCATAAACATAATATCGGCCCGCTTTATTGATGTGGCTGCTTTTTCGGCCAGTGTTTCTGTGATCCACTCAAGATAGCGGGCATTGTTTACATGGAGATTCATATCCAGGTCCGCTCTCCGAACCCGGAAAGTACTATGCCGGTCGCTACCGCTGGCAGGTTTTGGGCGATCTTTTTTTATTTCCAATACATGGTCTTTCTCACCTAGACGTATTTCCAGTATTTCCCTGGGAATACGGCTGGGCCTTCTGCTTTTAATATTGATGATCATCCAATAGGAAAGAGCAACTCCAAGTATTTCACCATCTGTACTTTTGATCCTGTAATCACGGTAGGCTCTCAAGGCATCACCTGCATTGGGCCAGGTCTCAATGATGATCTCCTCACGCCATTCGGGATACCGGTCAATGCGGATATCTAATCTGTGCAAGACCCAGGTAAGATCTTGTTTATGAAGATCGGTAATATCAAAATTCATTGTGGAAGCATGATTTCCGGCAATTTCCTGCATTAGTCCCGCAAGCGAAGCCAGGGTAGCTTTTCCATTAAGGTCGACCTCACTTGCTCTGATCGTAAATGATTCACGGTAAATACTATTCTTTGGATCCATAGTGCTTGCGGGTTTAATACGAAGCCAAACATAGCATTTTTAAAGCTTCCTTGCGTTTGATTTGAGGATTTGAATGTTCAATTTTATTAAACCTGTCCTGCTCGTTTGTTTTTAATATTAATCTGGCTAATTTTGCCTATTCAATACATAAAGGTCCTGTTGTTACAAACAACAAGTTAAAAGGGAATCCCGTGAAAACCGGGAACTGTTCCCGCAACTGTGATCCAGGTTCCGTTCTACGGGATCATTGCAGCCTTACCTTTGCCACTGTTTCGGTTTACGGAATGGGAAGGCGCTGCGATAGGAGAGTCAGGAGACCTGCCTTTATGAAATCCAATGCTGCTTCCATCGGGTAAATGGAACTGCTGACTTATGGTTCATGCGAACGATCTTTCTGATTTTAATGGCTGTGCTGTCTCTGAAAGCATATGCACAAGTAACGGCAGATACACTGGACCTGGATCCGGTCACCGTTAGTGCTACCCGTATAGAAACGGATCTGCAAAAGCAGCCGGTTTTGATCAATATCATTGATTCTGCAATGGTATCCAGGGCCAATGGTATGGATCTGGGTTATACACTGCAGCAGTTCTCGAATATCTATATCCGAAATAATGGTCCGGGTGCAGCTTCGGTTATATCTCAAAGAGGACTGAGCGGAGCACAGACCAGAGTGGTGTGGGAAGGATTGCCGCTCAATCATCAGATGCTAGGAGTTACAGATCTGTCTCTTATACAGAGTACGATGATCTCGGCTGTAGCAGTAAGCGGAGGGAGTAGTAGTTCTTCTTTCGGAAGCGGAATAGGCGGCTCTGTGGTTTTGCAAACTGATACTGAAACCGGTCTTGTAGAAGCCGGGCAGATAGCAGGATCATTCGGAAATTTCATAACGCATGGGAAGGCAGGGCTGCGATTGGGGCGATGGGATTTTGGACTAAGTGCTTCGGTGCAAAATAATGAGAACGATTTCCTCTATTACGACGTGCGAAGCGGGACCCGGGAAAATAGAAGCAGAGGTAGTTTTGACAACGAACAGGTTATGCTGCAGACTAAATACAGGGGCGACCGTCTGCTATTAAAAACAGCAGTATGGTATAGCAGCAGTAACCATGAAATTGCGGAAAATATATTTTCCGGACCGGGTCAGGGCACTCAGTTTGATGAATCTCTGCGATTAGCTTCAACACTGCAATTCAGTGGACAGAAAAGCAGCACAGAGATCAACGTACAAGGGGCTGTTACGACTCTTGATTATGTGAACCCACTAATCGGGGTCAACAGCCTGAGTGAAAATCGTGAAGCCCGGTTGCGGTTGAATCATACTTACGGATTGTCGGATAGGATTAAGGTGACCGCTACAGGGATCGCTGGATATACTCAGACTGAGACAAATAATTATGATCGTCTGAGAAGCCGTTCCTGGCTTAGTGGCGGACTCAAAGGAGTTATTCAACCGGGGGAAAGACTGAGTTTATATCCTGCGATCAGAATTGATTCTTATTCTGATTTTGGAACGGCACTCAGTCCGGGGCTGGGTGTAAATTATCAGATCATGGATGAAGTACTAGGGCTCCGCTTCTCAGTGAATAGAAATTTCAGAGCGCCCACCTTTAATGATCTTTACTGGCCAAACGGTGGAAATGAAGCAGTAAATGCTGAATACTCCATGACCTATGAAGCCGGCCTGATCCACACTACGGGTAATGTTTTCAGTATACAGAATCAGCTATCTGTCTTTCTGATCGATCTGGATGATGGTATAAGATGGCTGCCGGAACCGAACGGCCAGTTCATAGCGCAAAATGTGGAAGAGATCAGATCGCAGGGAGTAGAATGGGAAAATACTGTATCAGGAAGCATTGGTAAACTGGATATCAGCTGGCAGCAGCTGCTAAGTTATACCTATGCCTATTATTCCAAAGCTCGTTTTGCAGCAGATGCAGCTGAAGGGAATCAGCTGCCTTATGTCCCTAAATGGCAATGGAAGGGGAGTCTTAATATGCAGTTTCAGCAGGTATCCGTATTCATGAACAACCGGATGAATAGTCTCAGATATACTACGGAACAAGAAGACCCAAACTTTGCTGCAGACGGTTACTGGGTATCTGATATTGGAGCCTCATACTTGATTCCTTTCAGAGATCTAATGATAAGGATTGGCTTCAGGGTCAATAATATCTTTGACGAGCGCTATGATATTGTCCGTTTTTATCCCATGCCTCTAAGAAACGGTATGGCTACCATAAACCTTAAATATAAACTCTGACCTATGTATAGAAATCTCATACCCGCAGCATTATTGATGCTTTTCATGCTGTCATGTGAAAACAGCACTAACACCGCAGAACCTGAACTGGCGTCTGTTTATGTGCTTAATGAAGGTAACTTCGGAAGTGCCAACAGCAGTATTACTTCTTATGACCCGGAGACCGGACAAGTGCAGCAGGGTATTTTTACAGCTGCAAATAACAGGCCGGCCGGAGACCTGTTGCAAAGTGTGACCAGGATAGATGACCGGCTTTTTATGGTAGTCAATAATTCACATACAATCGAAGTAGTGGAGGCAGAAAATTTTAGTTCCATTGCGACCATCCGTATTGCTAATGAGGCCAGCCCCAGAAATTTCATTCCGGTAACCGCTGAAAAAGGATATGTAACCAATCTGTATGGTAATTCTGTATCTGTTATTGATCTGAATACTTACGTGGAGGAATCCGTGATCCCGGTGGGTGAAAACCCGGAAGGAATAGCCAGAGTAGGTGACCGGGTTTATGTTGCAAATAGTGGTCTGGGTAACGGGAATACGCTTAGTGTGATCGATGCCCTGAATGATGTAGTAACCGATACTATAGTAGTGGGAGATAATCCGGTTGCTGTAACAGCAGATTCCTTTGGCCGAGTCTGGGTGGTTTGCGTAGGAGCCTATGGCGACTTTAGCGATCCGGAAGATGATACTCCCGGTGAGGTGTATATTTTTAACGGGGAGGAAGGAACACTTATAAAAAAACTGTTCATAGGCGGACATCCCGGTGAACTTACGATCGATGCTGAACTGGGCAAAGCGTACCTGATTTCTGATAATGTAATTGAGATAGATGCTACAAGCCTGGAGATAACCAATCGCTCTTTCATTGACCGTGGCTTTTATGCAATCGGTCTGTCTACATTTGGAGATGAGCCCTATCTGTGGACCACAGATCCTCTCAATTATATACAAGCCGGTAAAGCAATTCGTTATGATCTGAGTGGAGTTGCTGTCGACAGTTTTGAAACGGGTATCATACCGGGAGGATTTTACTTTGCTTCGGAAAAATAGCCTGCGATAATATTCTGATGCGATTTTTACAATCTTGATATTAAAAGTTCAATTAATGATATAAAATAGAATTGGAATAAAACGAATTAAATTAGGTACAACTTATTCTCATTATTATAGATTAAAAATTTATTAATTTAGAATAACACTGTTAATGAAGAGGAAGGGAAAGTATTCAATGTGGATAACTTTCCCTTTTTTTTGTCTGGCAGATCTAAGATGGAAACTGTTAATATTGGCAAATTAATGCAGTTTTAAAGCGGATTTAAGATAAAGTTAAATTACATAATTAATTTTTATATATAATATAATTCATAATATAATATATAATATAAAATTAGGTAGTATAAGTACTTTGCCTAATGTGGATAAGTGTGGGTAATTGTGGAAAAGTAATTGATTTTTTTCTTGCCGAGAGTACGTCACTCATCTATATTGTTTCGTACTTCTTTAAGAGTACGGGCTTCCTTGAAATGGGTCTCCATCTCTCATCTACATAGTAACATTTACCTCAAAACCACATAAGGTCGACGCTTATGAAATTTAATCGTTTCTATACTAATTCCGATTGGGACTCTCCATTCGGCAACCTGAAATTTGTTAAAAGAACTTCAGAGATTAAGAACCCTGACGGATCACAGGTATTCCATATGGAGGATGTCGTGGTTCCGGACAGCTGGTCTCAGGTTGCCACCGATATCATTGCCCAGAAATACTTCCGTAAGGCCGGTGTGCCAGTTGCTCTTAAGAAAATTTCTGAGAAGGGTGTACCGAAATGGCTGCAGCGTTCTGAGGCTGACTCCACCAAGCTCAAGAAAAAAGAAGAGTCCGAGCGATTCACTCATGAGATTGATAGTCGTCAGGTCTTTCACCGACTAGCAGGGTGTTGGACTTACTGGGGTTGGAAACATGATTACTTTGATACAGAAGAAGACGCCAAAATATTCTATGATGAATTGTGCTACATGCTGGCAAACCAGATGGCGGCCCCTAACAGCCCGCAGTGGTTTAATACCGGACTCCATTGGGCATATGGAATCAATGGGCCTGCACAGGGACATTACTATGTAGACGGAAAAACCGGTAAACTGACCAAGTCTAAAGACGCCTATACTCATCCGCAGCCTCATGCATGCTTTATACAGAGCGTGGATGATGATCTTGTGAATGAGGGAGGGATCATGGATCTGTGGACACGTGAAGCCAGACTCTTTAAGTACGGGTCCGGTACAGGTTCAAACTTCTCTAACATCCGTGGTGAGAATGAGCCACTAAGTGGTGGTGGAAAAAGTTCTGGTCTGATGAGTTTTCTTAAGATCGGTGACCGCGCAGCAGGTGCGATCAAGTCCGGGGGGACCACACGCCGTGCTGCGAAAATGGTGACCCTGGATCTGGATCATCCGGATATCGAAGATTACATAGACTGGAAAGTTAAGGAAGAGCAGAAAGTTGCTGCTCTGGTTGCCGGATCAAAGATCGTTCAGAAAAGACTCAAGAATATCATTCAGCTTTGTCATAAACCGGTTGATGTGGATGGCCGTACCTATAATGGTGCAGTAAGCCGTGACCCGCTTAAAAACAAGGAGCTGGGCGATGAGATTCGTAAGGCCAAAAGAGAGCAGGTTCCTCTTAACTACATTGAGCGCGTAATACAGCTTGCCGCTCAGGGTTTTACTGATCTGGAATTTGATTCATATGATACGGACTGGAATTCTGAAGCATATGCTACGGTAAGCGGTCAGAACTCTAATAACTCTGTAAGGGTACCTAACTCTTTCATGAAGGCCGTAAAAGAGGATAAGGACTGGAACCTTATCTGGAGAAAAGAAAAGCGGAAGGCAGCCGAAGAAGGCAGAGAGCCTGAACCATGTAAGACATTTAAAGCCAATGAATTATGGGATCAGATCGCATATGCGGCTTGGTCCTGTGCTGATCCAGGTACACAATACCACGATACGATCAACGAATGGCATACCTGTCCTGTAGACGGTGAGATCCGTGCGAGTAATCCATGTTCTGAATATATGTTCCTGGATAACACCGCCTGTAATCTGGCATCTTTGAATCTGATGAAATATTTCAAAGATGATACCTATTCAGAGTTCGATGTGGATTCAATTGAATATGCATCCCGAATATGGACCGTTGTTCTGGAGATCTCAGTATTGATGGCTCAGTTCCCATCCAAAGAGATCGCTGAACTTTCATACGTGTTCCGGACCCTCGGACTTGGATATGCCAATATTGGCGCGGCATTGATGGTACAGGGTATTCCATATGACTCAGATATGGGAGTTGCCGTTGCAGGAGCTGTAACAGCTACTATGCACATGACCTCGTATGCTACCAGCGCGGAGATGGCCTCTGAACTCGGTACGTTTGAAGGATATGAAAGAAATAAAGAGCACATGCTAAAGGTTCTCAGGAACCATAAGCGTGCAGCATACAATGTTGATCCTAAAGAATATGAAGATCTGACCGTCAAGCCACTGGGTATTGACGCTTCAGTATGTCCTGATTATCTGTTGAAAGCGGCCCGTAAGGCTTCTGATAAAGCAGTTGAGCTGGGAGAGGAGCATGGCTACCGAAATGCACAGGTGACTGTACTGGCCCCGACCGGTACCATCGGTCTGGTAATGGACTGTGATACCACCGGTATCGAGCCTGATTTTGCACTCGTTAAGTTCAAGAAACTCGCTGGTGGCGGATACTTCAAGATCATCAATCAGAGTGTGCCTAAAGCCCTTGAAAAGCTGGGATACACTGCTAAAGAATCTCAGGAGATCATCAATTATGCCAAAGGTCATGCTTCTCTGGAAGGGTGCCCGCATATCAATGAGGAAAGCCTTAAAGCCAAAGGATTTACCGACGAGAAGCTGAACGCGATTGAGCAGGCTCTGCCGGGATCCTTTGATATTAAGTTTGCCTTCAACCAGTGGACACTGGGCGAAGACTTCTGCACAGAGGTTCTCGGTATAAGCGATGAGCAGCTGTCAGATATGAGTTTTGACATGTTGCGCTTTCTGGGCTTTTCGCGGGAGGAGATCCAGGATGCCAACGACTATGTATGCGGTACCATGACCGTGGAAGGAGCTCCATATTTAAAAGAAGAGCACCTTCCGGTATTCGACTGCGCTAATAAGTGCGGCCGGATCGGTACCCGGTACATTTCTGCCCGCGGACACATCCGTATGATGGCAGCGGCTCAGCCGTTCCTGTCCGGGGCTATCTCCAAAACCATTAATCTTCCAAACGAAGCCAGTATTGAAGATATCAAGGATGCGTATATGATGTCCTGGGAGCTTATGCTGAAAGCCAATGCGCTTTATCGTGACGGTTCCAAGCTGTCTCAGCCGCTGAACTCCATGTCTGATGTTCTGGAAGAACTGGAAGAAGAGGACAATGATGAAGCAACCGTTCAGGCACAGAATAAAGTAGTAGAAGTGGCTGAGCGAATCATCCATAAGTATGTTGCCCGTCGTCAGCGTTTACCTTTCCGTAGAGAAGGGTACACGCAGAAAGTTAAGATCGGAGGTCAGAGCGTGTATCTGAGAACCGGTGAATATGACAATGGTCAGCTGGGTGAGATCTTTATCGATATGCACCGCGAAGGAGCTGCTTTCCGTTCATTACTGAACTGCTTTGCAATATCCATTTCATTAGGTCTGCAGCACGGAGTGCCACTGGAAGAATTTGTTGATGCATTTGTATTCACCAAGTTTGAGCCAAGCGGCATGGTTAACGGTAATCCTCATGTGAAAATGAGTACTTCCGTAATCGACTACATATTCCGTGAGCTGGCAGTTACATACCTGGGTCGCGAAGACCTGGCACATGTACCTGCTGAGCAGATCACAACCAGAAATCTGCGTCCAATCGGTGAAGAATCGGAAAAGACCGCAGGATCCACTGAAACTACTACAGCTGAGTCTGCTTCTACTGCAGACGCCGTTGCTCCGCAACCGGAGCCCGTCCCGGTAGAAGAACCTGTGCAGCAGGCAACTCAGAAGAGTTCCAGTTACGAAAGTGAATACGAAAAGGCGAAACAGCTTGGCTACACAGGTGATGCCTGCCCGGAATGTGGCAGCATGACAATGGTACGTAACGGTACCTGCATGAAGTGCATCACCTGCGGATCAACCTCAGGTTGTTCCTAACAAAGGGGTAAGCGACGCGGTCCCGGCCCTGAAAGAGCCGGGATCCCTTAATGACTAAGTGAAAGTACGGGTATTCAGTTATAAGGATAATTGATTTACACACAAGCTTTCATGGAGAACAGGATAAACCCTGGCCGGATGATATCCGGCCAGGGTCTTTTTTATTATCAAATAAGGTAAGTGGTGGCTAACCCACCCAAGTTTTCCACAGATTTAATGACTTTTCCACAAAAGCTTTCCTTGTATAAATCCATCTATTACATTCGCTTATAGCATGAATTTCTTTCATGGAGAACAGGATAACCCTGGTCGGTTGGATAGCCGGTCGGGGTTTTTTATATCCCTCTTAAGGGGAATTATGTATGATCGATCATTCATTATAGAGACCCCTTTCAGACTGCCTGTGAACAACATACCTTACCGCATAGAAACCTTGCTCCATTCCCGGTAAATTTCAAATCTTTCGTATTTCGATAAACGAAGATCCTCTCCTGTCATCGGTTACCAAGATCTGTATTCCGGTCAACGATTAAAGGCATCTTTCCCGTTAATTTTGTTAATTATTATCGGGAACAGAACGGGAAGCGCCCTTCAATTCAAACAAACGGGATGGAATATGCGGACTCTTAACACAGTGCTAATCTTAATTTTATTTTCTGCCTCTTCATACGGACAGATAAGCGCGAAACTCATGCGGTATATGGATGTTTCAGATTCTCATATCACATTTGTATATGGTGGTGATATCTGGCTGGTTGAAAAGAACGGCGGAACAGCCATGCAGGTCACCCATTCACAGGGAGAGGAGTCATGGCCTCGGTTTTCACCTGACGGTTCAGAGATCGCATTTACAGCAATGTATGATGGAAATGAAGATGTATATGTAATGCCGGTTACGGGAGGAGTGCCCACCCGAGTAACCTATCAATCGCATTCTGACCGGATGATCGAATGGCATCCGGATGGAGAACATCTTTTATTCGCCTCCAGAAGGCACCTCGGTCAAAGGTCATCGAGGCAGTTCTTTTTAGTAGATAAGGAGGGAGGACTACCTGAAAAACTGGCTATTCCTTACGGAGAACTGGCGAGCTATTCACCTGATGGCAGTAAACTGGCATATATCACAAAGATCACAGAAAATTACCCTTTTAAACGTTATAAAGGTGGTCTGGCTTCTGATATCATTCTCTTTGACCTGAACAGTAATCAAGCTGTCAACATTACTGAGAATGAATTCAATGACGGGAAGCCGGCATGGGCAGGTGACACGGTTTATTTCTTATCCGATCAGGGGCCGAATTTCAGGCTTAATATCTGGGCTTACGACACAAATAGCGGAAATGCCACACAGGTAACCAACTTCACCGATTTTGATATTTCATTCCTCTCTGCCGGTCCGGAGGATCTGGTATTTGAAGTAGGCGGTGAATTATACCTGATGGATCTTGATTCCCGGGAATTCGGAACTGTGGATATCAATATAGTTAGTGACCTTTCAGCAGAGATGCCAAAAACCTTAGATGTCAGCAACAGTATACAGAATATGACCGCATCTCCGGGCGGTAAAAGAGTGGTATTCGAAGCCAGAGGGGAACTCTTTAATGTGCCGGTATCAGATGGGTATACGATGAATATAACCAAATCAAGCGGAGCTAATGACCGGGATCCGGCGTGGTCTCCGGATGGTAAGCATATTGCATACTGGAGTGATCGGAGTGGAGAGTATGAGATATGGTTATCGTCGGTGAACGGTACCAATAAAGCACGTAAACTCACAGATCGGGATAAAGGCTACGGGTATACACTGTACTGGTCTCCGGACAGTAAGCATATTGCCTTCATTGATGAGACCAACACAATATATGTTCTGAGTGTAGATAACGGGAGGACTACTGAAGTCGGAAATACGAATTGGAATGTAGGCCATGGTGGTCGTCCTGGATTCCCGATCACCTGGTCACCTGATTCCAGATGGATCTCATTCAGCAGGGGTATGGAAAACGGACAGTTTGCGGTTATGCTGTTTGATATGGATAACGGAGAGCTGCATCAGGCTACCAGCAGTTATTATGATTCCGGTAATGCAGTATTCAGTAACAATGGAGAATATTTATTCTTCCAGACGAGCAGGAACTTCAATGCAGCTTATTCAGATCTTGATAATACCTGGATCTATCCTAATTCGACTCATATAGTTGGGCTTAGTCTTACCGGGGAATCACCTTATTTGCTGCAGCCTGAGAATGATCAGGTGGAGGCGTCTAAGGATGGTGAAGAGGACGACGAACCTGCAGAAGATAATGAAGAAATGGACGTGGAGATCAACCTGGAAGGACTGGAAAGCAGGATCGCTGTGCTTCCGGTCGAGCCCGGTAATTTCGGCGCTATGGTAGGCTTTTTTGGTGATAATTTATTGGTGTACCAGCGTTTCCCTAATACAGGTTCATCAGGTGGTGCTCCGATGCTTATGGGTTATGATACCGAAAAGAGGGAAGAGGTAACCATTATGGAAGGGGTTAGCAGAGCAGTTGCTTCAGCAGATGGTAAATCGATCCTGGTAAGCAGCCGCGGACAGTATGGGATCATTCAGCCCCAACCCGGCCAGAAGATCGAAGATGCTATTCCTACTGAGGGTCTGAAAATGGAACTAATCCCTAAAGAAGAATGGAGACAGATCTTTATGGATACCTGGAGAAGGTACAGAGACTTCTTTTATGATCCCGACATGCATGGGGTGGACTGGGGTGAGATGAAAGATCGCTACGGTGAACTTATTGACGATGCCCGTACCAGATGGGACATAACCAATTTACAATCCAATATGCAGGCTGAACTCAGTGCAGGTCATACTTATACCGGGGGTGGTGACACAGAGAATATAAATGCTGTTGGAACCGGTTATCTGGGAATAGACTGGGAGCTAAACAATGGAAAATACCGTATTAGCCGGATCGTGAAACCTGCAGAATGGGATACGGAAATCAGGTCACCATTCGACCGCCCCGGTGTGAATGTGAACGTAGGCGACTATATACATTCTGTGAACGGAATGATGATCGACCCTTCGCAGGATCCCTACGCTTCCTTTGAAGGACTGGATGATCAAACGGTTTCTCTGATGATTAGCAGCAGTGGAAACTCAGGAGAGGCCGTTGAGGTGATCGTTGAAACACTGAATACCGGGGAAGAGGTACAACTCCGTTACCTGGAGTGGATCGAAAATAACCGTAAAATGGTGGATGAGCTTTCAGACGGCAAACTGGGGTATGTATATATGTCGAATACCAGCGGCCAGGGACAGCTGGAACTGGTACGAATGTACTACGGTCAGCTGGATAAAGAAGGCTTTATCATTGATGAACGCTTTAATGGCGGAGGTCAGCTGGCAGATCGTTTTCTTGAGCTTATGCAGCGACCGATCGTCTACAATCTGCATTGGAGGCATGGACGTGATCACAGATGGCCAATCAAGGCGAATACCGGGCCAATGGGTATGCTGATCAATGGGTGGGCCGGATCAGGAGGAGACGGGCTGCCATGGGCTTTCCAGGAGCTTGAAGCCGGACCAATTGTCGGGGAAAGAACGCTGGGAATTTTGGTGGGACCCGCAACCGGACATCAGTTGATTGACGGAGGAGGTATCACCGTACCTGGCGCCAGACTATATGATAATGACGGTCACTGGTTCTGGGAAGGGGAAGGAGTTCGTCCTGATATCAAAGTATGGGATGACCCTAATCAGCTGATTCAGGGCCGTGATCCACAGATCGAACGAGTTGTGGCAGAAGTGATGCGCTTGCTTGAGTCAGAAGGCGGAAACGAAATGACCCCGGCTCCGAAGCCGGACGACCGGACTGCTAATGGCTTAAAGGATAATTAGAGATAAAAAGCCCTGATCTTTTTTATAAAGAACAGGGCTTTAACTTAGGTACACAGATTCATTACTCCGGCGGAAGCTATGCTGTCTCGCTTTTGAGCTCCAGCAGACTTTCTTCCAGTCCTTCTATAGAGGAAAATAGCTGTTCGAAATCATTGATCTCGAAATAGAGTGTCTGTATCTCAGAAGTAATGAAGTCCTGTTCGATGATATCATAGATATTATATTCTTTGATCGAGATATTATCATTCATGACGTGATCGGTTTCTCCGGAAGAAGAAATGATGCCGGCGCCGTAAATGAGTGACTTATTCTGTTCTTTGATCAATCCGAACTCGATGGTGAACCAGTACAGCCTCTGCAGCTGTTTAACGATCTTTGGGTCATCAATGAATTTAACACCCAGCGCCCCCAGTTTTTGTACGAAATCGGCATAAGCTTCATTCATCAGGAGGGGGATATGTCCGAAGATATCATGAAACATATCGGGTTCCTCCAGATAGTCGAGTTCGCTCATTTTACGCAACCAGGTTGAGGCACTGAATTTGCGGTCTTTTAGCAGCTGAAAGAAATCCTCAACCGGTATCAGACCCGGTACAACAGTGATGCTCCACCCATGTTTGGCAAGCAACACTTCATTCAGTTCTTCAAATTTAGGAATCGCTCTTTCATTTAAAACATCCTGCATTTCTTTTAGGCAGGACATATACTCCGGATGTGCTTTACCGGGCAGGTTTTCGATCTGTCGTCTGGATAGGATCTTCCATACTTCCTGATCCTCGGAAGTATAGGCATCATAGTTTTGTTGCATGGTCAGAATTAATGAATAGTCTTAATAGTCAAAAAAATTAACCAGATTATTGGGGACGGGATTCCGTGGTCTAAATATTTTTCAGGATCTCAAGTTCAGAAAGATCAAGATCAAGACGATTGCTGTAAGTCCGGATAAGTTCTGCTTTATAATCTGGCAGATCAGCTTTGTTCAGTATAATATCCTCAACCAGCCCGTTTGGAAGTATAAAGGTTTGCGCATGCTGCCCTATATCGCTAACAATGGCATTTTGCACCGGACCGAGTGTAGCGTTTTTTACCTTATTGATCTGTTGCTTCTTCCTTTTATGCTCCTGATGTTCTTCCCGTGTCCAACGACTTTCAGCCGGGTCGGATTTGGATATTCCCTGTTCCATGGCTTCCTGATGAGCCCGGTTATAGACCGATTTTAGTTCTTTCCCGAACTTTTGATTTCTTACCCCGGGGAATATTTTCTTTTGGTCACTCCATGAATCCAGTAATGAGGGATCTTTGGCTACTCTTGCTATCAGATATTTGGGAGCTATGTGGTAAATCGGGCGGTTGAGCTTCTCAGCAGTCTCGTCAATTTTATACATCAGTTGCTGGTAGATATACCATTCAAAAGCATTCATCCCTTTTTTATCCTTATCTCTGAATAATACGGAATGATCTTCATTGGAATAATCCTGAGACTCAAGCCAGTGATTCTCCTGTTCAAACCAATGTTTTATGTCTTCTCTTTTAAGCTCATCGATCAGATGATCATACAGATCTAACAGATACAATACATCAGCGGCAGCATAGACCTGCTGTTTTTCAGTAAGCGGTCTTTTGAACCAGTTACTCTGCTGGGATGAGGGGGGGAGTTCAACTCCGGTTGTTTGTTCGAGGTGTTTACCCAAAGATCCTGGAGGATAGTTCAACAGTCTGAGTGCATGATCCAGGTCAGCGATCTTAGTCGGGAAGCAATTCAGACTATGCAACAGTCGGAGGTCTTCACCGAATGAATAGACCACCAGCTCCTGGTCCTGATCTTCAAAAAGACTGAATAAACCGCTAAGATCGACCTCGTCGGAAAGAGGATCGACCAGGTATGCTTTTTCTCCGTCATAGATCTGTATCAGACAGAGGTTGAATCCGTATCGGTAACGGTTACGATCAAACTCCAGATCTACTCCGATCCTGTTATTCTGATGTAATTTCGGAAGCAGGTCCTCAAGATGGTCCTGTTTATTTATATACTGAATAGACATTAATTCCGTCTGCTGTAATGATTTTCTAAAGGTATCAAATTACAATTCCAAAATCCCATTCAGAACGTTAAAGCTTAGCGGTGATTTGTATATAAGGAGGCGGGAATAAGTCCTGCAATTTTTTTTGTGATACTGTCATGTGGTTTATGGTCCCAGGCATGTATGATCTGATCGAGCTGTTCTACGGTACGAATTCCGACTACTGATGAAGAGACGGCTTTATTTTCCCGCAGATAATCCAGTGCTATGGATAGCGGATCCCCGAGTGATCTGAGGATCTTTTGATAGTTTTTGATCTCCTCATCAGAATGATCCAGGTAGGCCCGGGGTGCTTTGCCTGCAAGCAATCCCTTAGCAATAGGACCTCTCGCCAGTACCCCTATATTATTCTTATGCAGGAGATCCAGGCATTCTTCTTCAGGTCGCCGGTCAAACAGTGAATACTGCATCATAATTGCCGCTGGTTTAGTTCGGTGCAGATATTCTCTTATCACATTAGGTCGAATGGAGGATATACCCCATTCCCGGATCTTTCCGCTTTTTTTTAATTCTTCCATTGCTCTGATCAGGTCATCTATCGGATCCTCCAGAGTACCTCCATGAAGCTGATACAGATCTATATGATCGGTTTGAAGTCTCCTGAGACTGCCTTCCACTCCTTTAATGATGCTGTCGTATGACGGATCCCAGGTATAACCTTCTGCACCCCAGTTGTGACCGACCTTAGTTGCCAGTACCACCTCATCACGAACCCCGGCAAGTGCATTACCCAGCCAGACCTCATTTTGTCCCTGATCATACATATCTGCGGTATCAAATAGAGTGATGCCATGATCAACCGCCTTCCGGATCAGATTCGTGATGTATTTCTGAGAGCCTTCCAGAGACATGCAACCGAAACCAAGCTTGCTGACTACTATTCCGCTGTTACCCACTGTTTCTAATTCCATAATAATACTTTGGAGATAAGTTGAGCCATTTAAGATTAAAGATACGCTTTAGTAATGAACAGTAAGCTGAATAATTGTTCCGATTGATCTGAATGAATGAAGAAGGAACAGGAATTGCAAAAGTGATCAGTATTAATTAGAATAGAAACAATCATCTATTCTTAGCTAATATCCCGGTCTGGGACCATTGCAGATCACATAATCGGAAGGACTTTGTTCAGGCTTACAGCTGACCTTTTGGTCAGATTAGTAAGAAATAGCATTAACTACGCGGGGTTTCCTGCAAAATGAACGGAGTTTATATGAAGGTTGGATACGGATCAGTATTTGGGCGGGCAGCAATGTGCACTTTTCTGGTGATATTTTTAATGAACCTGCAGCAGGTTGAGGCTCAGTCTCTGATACCAGACCAGTCATTCGGGCAGGATGGATGGGTGTTTTCAAACACCTATGGTTTTGATGAAATGGGATATGCTTTTGAATTGCTTCCAGATGGGAAAATAATTGCAGCCGGAAGCATACAAAGAGATACTAATGATGATGGAGCCTTCGATCAGTTTGGTATAGGCCTGTATAAATACAATTCTGACGGGTCCCTCGACGATACCTTCGGGACGAATGGCTTCAGCTATTTTACTGGCTTTCAGGTAAGGGACCCCAGGGGTATGACGGTTCAAAGTGATGGTAAGATCTTAATTACCGGAGGTGCAGGAGATCTGATGGTCATGAGAGTCAATGCCTCCGGAACGATCGATAGCTCATTCGGACCGGACGGAACCGGGGTGGTGGCTTTAAACGTGATCGATTTCAGGCAGCCAAACAGGGGTAATGATATTGTAATAGACGGAAACGGAAAGATCGTGGTGGTAGGAGATGCATCGGGATTCGCTTCAGCAGTGGTTGTTCGGTTTAATTCGAATGGAATTCCTGACAGTACCTTTAATGAAGGAGCAGCCGGAATAAACTATCCATCAGCATCCGGAACAAACTGGAATGGGATAGCACTCCAGCCTGACGGAAAGATCGTGATCGGGGGTAATTTCAATGATGCCGGAAACCGTAATGCATCCGTAGTAAGATTGAATGCAGACGGTACATGGGATACCAGTTTCGGAACGAACGGACGATTTGTAGGAGATTTTGGTACTTCTTTGGAAACAGTTGAAGCTGTTGCAATACAGGATGACGGCAAGATCGTTTTTACCGGAGCGGCCGGACCAATTCCAGACCGGGATATACTCCATGGCCGCCTGAATACTGACGGTACTCTTGATAATTCCTATTCAGGTGACGGGCGGTCTATTTTAAGTCTTACCGGTAATGATGTGGGATCGGACCTCAGAATCCTGCCTGACGGAAAGATTCTGATCGGGGGTAATGGTTCAGCTTCCTCGGTTTCTAATACCGATTTTGTACTGTACCGTGTGAACAGCGACGGGAGCAATGACAATACTTTTGGAGACAATTCACCTGTAATATTTGCCGACCTGAATAATGACGCAGATGTGGTCAGAGAGATGGCTATTCAGGATGACGGAAAAATTCTTTTATTCGGAGATACGGAATTCGGGTCAACCGAATACTTTGCGACTCTTCGCCTGCAGGTGCCTCCGCCTCAAAACACTTTTATTGTTACCAATTCCAGTGACAGTGGTGCCGGCTCACTCAGAGAGATCATGACCACTGCTAATAATACGATCAATGGAGGGAAGCCGGATCGGATAATCTTTGATATACCAACTTCAGACCCTGGTTACAATGCCGCCTCAGGAACCTGGACGATCAGCCCGACCTCGGGCTTACCCGAACTTACCGATCCCGTGATCATAGACGGATTAAACGGCGGGCAGACCCCTCTCATAGAGATTAATGGAACCAATGCGACCGGAACCGGCGGGTTTACTCTTTCGGCGGGTGGAAGCACTATAGCCGGACTGATCATCAATAATTTTTCGGACGGAACCGGGGTCAGTCTTGATGGTCCCGGACAGAACGATATCCGGTCCAATTATATCGGAACGGATGAGACCGGTGAACTAAATGAAGGTAACGGATCATTCGGAGTATTCGTTAATAATTCCCCATTAAACCGGATCCGTGATAATGTGATCTCAGGTAATAATGTGGGTGTATTCATACAGAATGGATCTGCTGACAATATTGTGGAGGATAATTATATCGGACTGAACAAAGGCGGTGATACAGCGATACCTAATGTAGTGGAGGGAATACGGCTGATAAACCTGGTTGAAAATACTTTGGTACAGAATAATTTCATTTCCGGTAACGGTACACACGGGGTGGCTATATATTCCAGTAACAACAATTTTGTTTGGTCTAACAGGATCGGGACAAACTCAGCCGGCACCTCAGCAATCGGAAACCAGGCCGACGGTGTATATATTATTGATTCCGGCGGGAATGAGATCGGAGGGGATACCTCAGATAAAAGAAATATCATATCAGGAAATATCAGTGCCGGAGTGTCGGTTAGAGGAACTGCTATACAGAATGTGATCCGGAATAACTTTATAGGAACCAATATTCTGGGCACGGCCGACCTCGGAAATGGTGGAGGAGGAGGCGTCAGCCTTAGTTCATCAAACGGAAATGTCGTTCAGCAAAACCTGATATCCGGTAATGGAGGTGATCCGGCAACTGCGGGCCCGGGTGTAACCGTTACACAATTAAGTAAGAATAATTCCATTCGCGATAACCTTATTGGTTACAACGCAAGCGGAACTTCGGGAATAGGAAATGCAAACAATGGAGTGCTCATACTGGGAAACAATAATCTGGTAAGAGATAACAGCATTGCTGCAAACGGAAGGTCGGGTATTGAAATAGCCGGAGGGGATTTAAATACCGTTTGCGGGAATAAGATCGGGGTTGTTTTCGCGGAAAACGCGGTCCTGCATAATGACTTCTTCGGGATCTGGCTAAACAGCGGAGCACAGGGGAATTACATCGGAGGCGGAGCATCCGGATGTGGTGGAAACCTTGTTGTAGATGATCAGGTCGCAATATATATCAATGGTACAGAAAGCAGGAATAATGAGGTCTACGGTAACCTGATCGGAAAAACTGCAGGCGGATTTGAGCCCGGGGGGCAGTCAGGAATAACGATTGTGGATGCCGATTCTAATAAAGTAGGCCTTCTTGCGACCGGATTCGGGAACACTATCGCATCCATGTCACAGTCAGCTATAAGTATATCAGCTAACGGGGGTACTGCTGTCGGTAATTCGATGAAAGGAAACCTTATGAGCAACGGAGGTTCTTTGGGAATAGATCTGGGAGCAAACGGGATCACCACTAATGATGCCGGCGATACGGACTCAGGGCCCAATAACTATCAGAATTACCCGGAGATCATATCGATGACCTATGACTCTGTGAACACAGAAGTAGAGATCATTTACAGCCTGGATACGGATCCGGCCAATGCCACCTATCCTATTAATATCGATTTCTATAAAGACTCGGGTGACCGACAGGCAGCCGGATATCTTGGTACAGCCTCTCTTTTCGAAAATGACTTTGGCGAAACAGATACGGTGAGATATAATAATGTAGAATTTACATCCTTACAGATCGCAGATCAGATCATCGGAGTTGCGACAGATTCGGATGGTAACAGCTCGGAATTCAGTGCTCCTGTCGGGTTCACTACGGACAATGGTAATGGTGGCGGAGGGGATACCAACACATTCATCGTTACAAATACGAATGACAGCGGAGCCGGTTCGCTGAGGCAGGCTATTCTGGATGCAAATGCCAACCCAAATGGTGCCCTGACCGACAGTGTCGTGTTTCAAATTGATGCTTCCGATCCCGGTTATGAGTCAGGTTCCGGAACCTGGAAGATACTACCGGCTACCGGTCTCCCCGAGATCACGGATCCTGTGGTCATTACCGGGGCTGAACAGGGGGAGAGTCCAAAAATTGAGATCAACGGATCTAACCTGAGCACAGCAGACGGTCTGGTCATCAATACCGGAAACTCAATCATTCAGGGGTTAATAATTAATAATTTTGGTTCCGGCAGCGGTATTGTTTTAAGTGACGGTCCACCGAACACTATTTTAAATAATTATATCGGAACCGATGAAACAGGGTCCGCCGCTGAGGGAAATAGTCAATATGGTATTTGGGTTCTCGATGGTAGCAGTCATCTGATCCTTTACAATGTATTATCCGGTAACGGGATAAGTGGTCTGCGCATCGATTCGACCAGTTCAGGAAATCTGATAGAGGGTAATATCATCGGGCTGACGGCGGGTAAGGTTCAGGGTCCGGGTAACACCATGGATGGTATGCATATCTGGGGTGATTTCAATCAGGTAAACACTAACTGGTCAGCCGGAAACGGGGGCTCCGGTATCAAAATACAATCAGGTGCGGGAAATCTGCTATGTGGTAATAACGTAGGATTGAATGCTGATCTTGATGCACCGATCCCAAATGGTAATTACGGTATCCATCTGAACGATGGTGCTTCAGACAATACGATCGGTGACCCCGTCAGTGGCTGTGCTCCGAATCTTATTTCCGATGATGAGGAAGGAATACGAATGGGAGGTACTTTTACTTCGGGTAATATCATCAAAGGTAATCTTTTCGGGACCAATGAGAATGGAGATAACCTTGGAGGAGGAACCGGTATCTTTGTAAGAGATGCTACAAACAACACCATAGGCAGTATCAATGCAGGAAATATTATCGCTTATATGAGCAGCAAAGCAATCCTGATAACGGATAATTCAGGACAAGCGACAGGTAATAACCTCAGAGGGAATATCATGCTGGCCAATGCATTAATCGGACTGGATCTTGGCGGTGATAACGTGACCGTCAACGATACAGGGGATGCAGATGAAGGACCAAACCGACTGCAGAATTATCCGGTGGTCAGTTCTGTAGAATACGATTCAGTGAACAGTCAGGTAACTCTTAATTACGAGCTGGATACCGATCCTGCTAATGCCGCCTATCCGGTCAATGTGGATTTTTACCTGCAGGGAGGAGACCGCCAGCCGGTAAGATATCTGGGAACAGACACGATATTTGAAAATGAATCAGGCACGGTACAGTTACCTGCGTATAATAACGCAGCCTTTCTTGACCTTGAGATTGACGACCTTGTTATAGCTATGGCAACGGATGACGAAGGCAACAGTTCCGAGTTCAGTGATCCGGTTTCCGTTTCCCGACCTACTATTGTAAGTAATGAGTCGGATGAGGGAGTTCCTACTGATTTTGTTTTAAAACAAAATTACCCGAATCCTTTTAACCCAACTACCGTAATTAGTTTTGGAATTCCGGTTGCATCTGAGGTACAGGTAAATATATTTAACTTATTGGGACAAAGGGTCAGCACTTTGGTAGATCAAAGATTAAATGCGGGTTATCATGAATTCAGCTTTGATGCTTCGGGTTTGCCTTCCGGGATATACTTATATCGTATTCAGGCCGATGGATTTACAGCGATCAAAAAGATGATGCTGGTCAAGTAATTTATTTAAGAACTTCGGGGTACAGCTATACCCTCTGTCGAAAGGTTTTACCCGGAGATGGAGGGTATTTTTACGAGAAGGATAAAAGGTAAATCCCCCGAAAATAGAAAAGCCTCCGGAATCAACCAGAGGCTTTTGTATAAAAGAAAAAGCCTATTAATTAAATTTAGCTGATATGAATTTTATATCCAATCCATATTAGCGGTTTCTTATGGAATATCGGAATAAGGAAGCATTTTCTATGCGATCTGATCATATAGGAAATACCGATCATGGTCAGATCTTTGGTGCCGGAAAATCGGCCCCGGGTGTATTTTGATATCAGGTGAAGATGATCTCTGCACCTGCTGATTTTTCGTAAAACTCACCAACGGTCATAACCCCATCCACCTGTTCACAGAAGTCTTCTTCATGCAGATGGAACATATCTACCGTTGCCTTGCAAACATAGATCTCTGCTCCGGTATCGTGGATCATTTCGATGAATTCGCGGACCGGTGGGATATCCAGTTTCTCCATTTCGTCCTTCATCTTTTTGGTAGCAAAGGAGGACATTCCGGGTAACCCCCCGATCATAGTCGGAATATGCATAGCAGGATTCCCAACCGTTGCTACTTTAAGGTCATCCATGCGTTTGTTTATAACTGCTTCCAGTCCGAAGAAGGTGAAGAAGATCGTAGCTTCGATCCCTTCCATCCGGGCTCCGTTAGCCATGATCAAGCCGGGATAAACTCCTTCCAGTGATCCTTTTGAGATGATGATCGAAACCCTTTCGATGGGTTCCGGGGTCTTCTCTTCAGGTCTTTCCATAGTTTTAGTTCCGTTTGTTTTCATAATGACCTCTGTCAGTTAAATACATCCTTTAGGTTTTGGTAAACCCGCTACTTTGGCCGCTTTCTTGGCTGGGCCTTTAGGAAATAGCTGGTATAATTCTTTGGTAGATACTCCGCTTTCTTTAGTGAGCTTCCGGATAGATGGAGCATCTCCTTTTTCTATGAACTCATTGCGGATATAATTGATCACTACCCAGTGGCGATCATTCAGTTCGCCCACATCTTCCTGATAAGCGAGCTCCTGAGCGATCTCAGGAGTCCAGTCATCAAGGTTTGCCAGGTGGCCATCTTTATCAAATTCCAGGGTGTTTAGTTCAGATACATTCGTTGTCATGACTTTCCTCATGATTTAGGTTTATTGTTCCGCCTCTAGTATTTCTTTTTCAGTTTCAGGGACATACTTACCGGTCATACTCATGTGTGGGTCAAGAGGTAATTCTCTTCCTTTAATGAGAAAATTCCAGTACATCCATTTGAATCCCATTTTACCGAGGTGATTCATTCTAGACTCTTTAAGCAAAGAGAACGGGCCTATTCCGGGAATAGGAAATTTTCCGGGCAGGGGCTCGGTATCGTAATTGAAATCGATCAGCAATCCTTTTCCGTCTCCTGATTCAATAAAACAATTGGCATGACCATCAAAACTTGCGGTCAGTGGTTCGCCTTTTGTGAATGACAGGATGTTTTCAAACAGGATCTCTGATTCAAAGTGAGCTACGGATCCGGCTTTTGAAGCAGGCAGATTAGTTGCATCACCGATCACGAAAATGTTTTCCCAGTTTTCTGACTGCAGCGTATGCTTATCGGTAGGAATGAAGTTCAGTTCATCTCCCATGCCGCTTCGCTCTATAGCTTCAATACCCATGTTGGTAGGGATACTCACGAGCAGGTCGAATTCCACTTCACGTTCATCCCAGGATACGATCTTCTTTTCTTCATTGTCGACACGGGCAATATTGAATTCCGTTACAAGTTTGATCTTACGATCCTCAATAAAGCTTCCGAGTTGCTGAGAAGCGATCGGTTTAGTGAACGCACCATCGAGAGGTGTGGCGAGAGTGATCTCCACTTTGTCCCGCAGGCCTTTTTTCCTGAAAAAATCGTCTGCGAGGAAAATAAACTCCAGTGGAGCCACAGGGCATTTGATGGGCATTTCAGCGATGTTCAGTACCAGTTTCCCGCCTTCCCATGATTTCAGAAACTCCGCAAGAGCAGTTGCTCCCTCGATAGTATAGAAGTCAAAGATAGAACGATGCCACAGCGGGCCCTTCATTCCTTCGATCTCATCGGGCCGTATCTCAGTTCCGGTAGCAATGATCAGAGCATCATACGTCAGTACTTTACCGTTGCTTAATAAAACCTTGTTCTCCTCGGGTTTAATCATATCGATATCAGATACGATCACTTCGGTATTTCTAGGAAAAAAATCCTCTTTTGGTTTGATGACATCTTCTTTGTTATAAATTCCGAATGGAATAAAGAGGAAACCGGGCTGATAGTAGTGGGTCTTATCTTTGTCAACAATGGTGAGTTTCCATTCCGCGGGGTCTAATGCCTTATGCAGCTTATTCAACATCATGGTACCGGCTGTACCGGCCCCGAGAATTAACAGTCGTTTCATAATTTCACCTCATAGCATTTTGGATTGAGGTTGTCTCGAGTTTGATGCTTCAGGTTAAAAAATGACTGTGAAGTATTAATGAATGAGGGGCGATGCAGACTTGAAAATGGTGATGCTAAATTCTGCTCTGAGGGCATTTCAGTCATAAATCCTGAGGGCGCGGATCTTTGCTCTCATAACTCATCACTAAAAATTGCTTCCTTCCTTCAAATCCCGCATAATAAGTGCTGTCTAAACATGAGGTGGTGATCTATGTCGGATAATAACATGACTGCATACTGGAAAAAGAATCTGAAATACCTGGGGATACTCTTGTTGGTATGGTTCCTGGTTTCTTATGTATTCGGCATTTTGCTGGTACCCCAGTTGAATGAGATACGGATGGGAGGTTTTAAACTGGGATTCTGGTTCGCACAGCAAGGCTCGATCTATAGCTTTGTGATACTCATCTTTGTCTATGTTTACCTGATGAATAAGCTTGATAAGCGCTTTAACGTACAGGAGGATTGAGCATGGATGTACAGACATGGACCTATATACTGGTTGGAGCTACGTTCGCACTGTATATCGGTATTGCGATCTGGTCAAGGGCAGCCTCCACCAGTGATTTCTATGTAGCCGGTGCCCACGTAAGTCCTCTCACTAACGGTATGGCGACTGCCGCCGACTGGATGTCGGCCGCCTCATTTTTAAGCATGGCTGGACTCATTTCCTTTATGGGATATGACGGGGCGGTTTATCTGATGGGCTGGACCGGAGGCTATGTACTCTTGGCCTTATTGCTGGCACCTTACCTGAGAAAATTCGGGAAATTTACCATTCCGGATTTTATTGGAGACCGTTATTACTCAAACTTTGCCAGAACCATTGCTGTGATCTGTGCCCTCATCGTATCCTTTACCTATGTTGCCGGACAAATGAGAGGGGTCGGCCTTGTATTTTCTAAATTCCTGGAGGTCAATATTGATCTAGGAGTACTTATTGGGATGGGGATCGTATTTTTCTATGCGGTTCTGGGAGGGATGAAGGGGATCACCTATACCCAGGTGGCACAGTATTGTGTTCTTATATTTGCTTTCATGGTGCCTGCCTTTTTTATCTCGATGCAGCTAACCGGGAGTCCAATTCCTCAGATCGGTTTTGGTTCAACCGTAGCTGATGGCTCAGGAACTTATTTACTGGATAAACTGGATCAGCTGCACACTGAACTGGGTTTTGCTGCATATACCGGGGGAACCAAGAGCATGCAGGATGTATTCTTTATCACGGCTGCGCTCATGATAGGAACAGCCGGTTTGCCGCATGTGATCGTTCGGTTCTTCACGGTACCCAGGGTAAAAGATGCAAGGGTATCAGTAGGCTACGCACTGGTATTTATTGCGATCTTGTATACAACGGCACCTGCAATTGCCGTATTTGCAAGAACCAACCTGGTTGAGACGGTCAGTGAACAACCCTATAAGGAAATGCCGGACTGGTTCAGTACCTGGGAGGAAACTGCTTTACTGACCTGGGTAGATAAAAATGAGGATGGGATTATAAATTATGTGCCTGGTGCAGCGATCGAAGGAGCTCCTGAGATCCGCAGAACAGAAACGGGTGAAGTGGTTCGAGGCCGGAACGGAGAAGTATTGGTAAGTAATGCTCCGACTCCCGGCAACAATGAATTATATATTGACCGTGATATCATGGTACTGGCTAATCCTGAGATCGCAGGTTTGCCGGCGTGGGTAGCTGCACTGGTTGCAGCAGGGGGGCTTGCTGCTGCTTTGTCTACAGCAGCCGGACTATTGCTGGTAATCTCAACAGCAGTATCTCATGACTTGATCAAAAAACAGATCAAAACGGATATTTCAGATAAAGCGGAGCTGATGTGGGCAAGAATATCTGCAGCAGCAGCAGTTGTAGTCGCAGGATATTTCGGGATCAATCCCCCGGGCTTTGTTGCTGAGGTGGTTGCTATAGCATTTGGACTTGCTGCAGCTTCTTTTTTCCCGGCTATCATACTCGGGATCTTCTATAAGAAAATGAACCGGCAGGGAGCTATTTCCGGTATGATAGCGGGGCTGCTGTTTACTTTAGGTTATGTGGTATTTTATAAGATCCTCTTTCCGGAATACAATACCCCGGAATACTGGTGGTTTGGTATTTCACCGGAAGGGATCGGTACCCTCGGTATGCTGTTCAACCTGGTGATATCTTTTACAGTAGGGATGCTATTTCCTGCGCCTCCCGAAGAGATACAGGAATTGGTAGAGGAGATCCGGTATCCTAGGAAAAGAGGGGATTAATTGGGTACTCATTCAGAAAGCCGAAATAAACCTACCGACTGATATATTCTCAATCCTCCATCAAATCAATCAGCAGATCGATGCGGGTTGAGTTTAATTTTGGGTCTTCTCCAAGTGTTGCATTAAGACTGTGGAAGATGATCATAAGAGATAACTCTTCATCTTCTACCGGCAGATTCATCAGGGTGAAAGGCATAGCATTACTCGCAGTTCCCTGCATTCTCTGGGCAAGTTCTTCCAGAAATTCAGTAAGGGAGATATCTATCAAATGGTCACTTTCCTTTAGACCGATAGTCAAACGGTTACCATCTTCATTTACCAGGATACCCCATGTTCTTCCCGACTTATCTTTGACCGTGACTTCGCTGTTCAGAACGTTAATATCTATATCACTGATGATCTGCTCATAAATGGAGATATCCGCAGCCCACTGATTTTCCAGATATATATAATAGTATTGATCATCGTCGACAGATGATCTTGAAAATGAGCTGATGTATTCAATGCCCAGGAGGCGCATGATCTTTTCTTCGTTACTTACGACGATCAGACTGTCTTCTTTTATCACCTTAAGAGCATCTTCAACCGGTTGCTCAAAATATTCCTTAAAGCTTTTGAGACCATGGTACTCAACCAGGTAGTTTATAATGGAACTGATCTCACCACGATCCTCAAACGGGATCTCCTGATCCCCCTGGATGAACCTAGACGATGTGTCCAGATATCCGTATTGATCCAGGTAGTATTCCAGGCGGTCTTTCTGGCTGTTCTCAGCTATACTGAAGGCTCCCCAGGGACCTGCTGAGATCAGCATTGCGGTAATACATAAGGAGACCGGGATCACTTTTATATTTCTTTTTTTACTAAGCAAAGAATAAAGTACAAAGCCGGTCAGCCACAGTGCGAGGATGACCACATAATACCGGTTGATCGTGATCCCGTATTCAGAGATACGTGTCCATATAGAAAGACTCAGTAAAACGATCAGGGGTATCAAAGCAAAATAATAGCCTTTGGAGTAAGTGCGGATCCATCGGTTTTTATCTTCCTTCTCAAAAGGATATAACAATAAAAGAGAAAAGATTCCGGTAATGGAAAAGATCAGCACCAGATTAGCGACCCACCCATTTGGCCACTGCCATTCAATAATGATCTTAGTCATATATGCGTATAAAATCAGTATATATACACTTACTATGGGTATAAGAACATACTGAGCAAAGATCTTTAATCCGGAGGGATATTCCCTGACCGAGACATCGGAATCAAAGTCTTTTGGGAAATGGGAGAGGAAAAACCAGGTATTGAATATCCCAACCATAAAGAACCATAATTGCAGATAGGTTTCATCATCTACCGAGATCTCTAGTAACTGATCAACGGATACCAGGGCGATGGCCAGTCCAATGAATAATGTTGCGCTATAAGTGGCTGAGTGGAGAATGTTCAGGAATAGGGTTTTATTCATATTCCAGAATTCATCGACGTTCTTATTCCGGGTGAAGGGAGCAAATGCTACAAACAAATGCAGGGCAATAAAATAGAGAAAGAATCGGGACAGTTGCAGGTACGGTTCCTCTGTGATATTGTCACTCAGAGTAAAATAATACAGCAGCAGTAATATGACTCCACCGGACCTCAGCAACCAGGATCGGGTTGTATCCAGGCTCCATGACTCACTCAGTACCTTTAATCCGGTTAATAAGGGTATACCCAGAGAACAGGTGAAGCTGAGGTTATACAACCACCCGTATTCAGTTTCCTGAGTATAACTTAGTCCCGCAAGCCATATAGCAACGGAGGTGCCGATAAGAGCTGAAAGAATTGGCAGAGGGAACCGCAGAAAGGAGTCTCTGCTGCTTGTGAGAAAATCGGATAAACTTGGAAGACTGAATTTCATAATACCTCCATCACCGGCATTTATTTGTAATTCATACGAGTTTAGACATACGGAGTCCCTAAATCCATATAAAATTCAAATTAAATAGATAATGTGAAGCAGTAATTAATTAAAGAGTAGAAGCATGAACAAATTTCAGGTTCTTTTTTACGTGTCATTGCTGCTTATAGCCGCAAGCGTATTAATCAGAGTAAATACCGAAATGGATGCCCTGGCTAATGTAATTCTGGCTATTGGAGGTCTTTTACTTATCAGTGCAATGGCACTTAAGAAAAAGGCCGAGGATAAGTAGGGTAGTATTATAAGCCTGTTTGTTCTCCATAGCATGATATACTACCTTCCCAATAAAAAGAATGACCATAAAAGTCTCCCTGATACAGCATACACCCGCATTCTTTGATAAGGAAGCTATCTTTTCCGGAATGGAAAGGACCCTGGAATCAGAAGCTCAGAAGGGAGCAGACCTGATCGTATTTCCGGAATCTTTCATCCCGGGATATCCCCGAGGATTTAGTTTCGGTGCTAAGGTAGGAAGTCGCTCAGAGGAAGGCAGAGATCATTATCGTGATTATCACAAAAGCAGCGTGGATCTCAGCACTGAAGACGGAAAGAGACTGGAGGAGATGGCCCGCAGGCATGGAGTATATTTGTGTGTTGGCCTAACCGAAAAGGTGGCCGATAACGGCAGTCTGTACTGTTCAATGGTTTATATTTGTCCGGATAAAGGGATGCTAGGTACCCACCGAAAGATCAAACCTACCGCATCTGAAAGAGTAATATGGGCAGAAGGTGACGGCAGCGATCTGATCACCTGTGATACAAAATTAGGCAGAATGGGAGGCTTGATCTGCTGGGAAAATTACATGCCGGAAGCCCGGTTGGCGATGTACCGAAAAGGAGTTCAGCTTTATATTGCCCCTACCGCAGACGCCCGAGACAACTGGATCGCATCCATGCAGCATATTGCATTGGAAGGGCGATGCTTTGTACTTGCATGCAATCAGTATGTGGAAAAGAAAGATATACCCGAAAAATACCGAAGCCTGTTATCCCCGGAACCGGAAGTATTATGCCGGGGTGGAAGCGTGATCATGTCACCAATGGGGGAGATCCTGGCCGGACCGCTTTGGAACAAGACCGGGATTGTAAGTGCGGAACTGGATACTGATGAGATCACCCGGAGCAAACTGGATTTTGATGTAAACGGGCATTATGCACGACCGGATATCTTTCATTTCGATGTGAAGGATCAGCCGGATACAGTATAAGTACTCCGTAATGAAGCGGGAAGTTATCAGTAACTTTTCAGGACTCATCCTTAATCAGGATCTCCATAATATCCTGACCAAGGGCATCCATTAGTCTGGACCGTGAATGACCTGCCGAAAGATTACTAAGAATGACCAGTGCTTTCTTTTTTACCTCATCTATATATATCGTGGAGCGATATCCGCCCGTACCACCGTTATGCCATAGCCATGCAGAACCGTCATTCCGATAAATAATATGCCAGCCCAGTCCGATCTGCATACCGGAATTAACCGGATGCCTTGGCAGCTGGCTCAACTGAATCGCGGTATTGGTCGTGTCCCACTGTGCTTTTGCAAATTTAATCATATCACGCGGACTGGATAGAATACCTCCGGCGGCTATCAATGCATTGAAGTCCCAGTTGGGAGTCGGCTTGCCGTTATAATCCCGGCCCTGCACCAGTTCATTCTTTATGCGTGAACGATCCGTGGTGGTTTGATCCATTGAGAGAGGAGTGGTGATAACCTGCTGAATCAACTGCTCATAGTCAAAATCACTTTTGACCTGAAGTGCATACCCGAGTACTCCGGCACCTAGATTAGAATAGGCATAATCGGTCCCCGGCCGACTTTGCGTGGTAAGATCATTCTTCAGATAATCTCTGAGTTTATCATCATCATAATTCACATAAGGATTATCCTGATGGAACATGGCCGACCACCGCATATTGGACGGAATGCGCGGCATGCCTGAAGTATGGGTGGAAAGCTCTTCGAGCGTAAAAGTAAAATCGGTCCTGGTCTCTATACCCAGGTCCTCGAGGGTGGTTTCCAGCTGTAATTCCTCTTTAACTACCATATCAGCGAGCAGGATACCCGTAAAAACCTTTGAAATAGAACCGATCTCATAAACACTGTCGGCATTGGTAATTTCTTTAAGAATATCATTTTCTCTTAGTACACCCAGATACCAGGTTGAGTCCCCGTCTACAAATGCGAATGCGAACTGAATTTGGTCAGGATAATATCTCATTTTGGATGCTACTGAATCCATGATGGTCTGCATCATGGGATCCTCAGTCTGAAGTTCGCTTTCCGGAACCGGGGGAACTTTCTCCGGGGCATTACAGGCCTGGGTAATAAAGGTGATAAGTAGAATTAGGAGAAACGAAATGTTTGTTTTTTTCATAGCCTATTTTCAATTCATCCTGTAGTTTTGTTCCGGCTGATGCATCAGTCTTGAAGTTCTGATTATTACCAGAATAAATATACCTATGGTAATGATGACCAAAACTCTCACGTAGTATAATAATTTATTATAACCCAGTTCATTTCTGGATTTTTCCAGCAACTCCTGACCTACTCTAAGCTGAACATCTGCGAGAATATTCAATTCTTCAATGACTGACCGGAACTGATCTCTGCCTACTGTTTCGTATAAGCGGAGTGCCGCTTCTTTTCTCCCATTCTGCATGAGCTCAGCCATTCTATCTTCTGTTTCAAGATATATTTTGAGATTGCGGTCAAAGGTCTGAACGTGCTCTGCCTCATCTTCAACCAGGTAGGTCTGATAATAATTACTTATCAGGGAATCCATTTCGCTGTTTCTGGATCTCAAACGGTTTATGACCTCCTCCTCATCAAAATCAGAGCGGTTTTCAATGCTTTCAAGCACTACTCTTTTTTCAAAGAGATACTCCGTCACGTAATATATCTGGGAAGAGGGGATCAGTCGGTCGGCATACATCGATGATATATCCTCATTAACCCGCTGCAGATTATAATTTTCGATCAGTCCGGAAGCCAGTAAAATGAACATCACACTAAAAAGAAGCAGGAGGATCCTCCAGCGGCTTTTGGGACTTAAATTGTATAGCTCTCTCATTGAATAGAATAAAAAAGGGTCCATAAAATTGGACCCTTCCGTTAAAAGATCAGTATCCTTTGAACTCGGGAATAATTCGCGCTTGTGTAGCCTGCTCAAAGGCGTAAGCGATCTCGATGAGTTCAGGCTCACTCCAGGCTCTTCCGAAGAAGGAGATATTCACGGGCAGACCGTCAATATTGCCCATAGGAACTGTGATGTGCGGATATCCTGCCCGGGCAGCCGGTGAACTGGAGCTTACCCCAAAATTATCACCATTGGTCAGGTCGGTCTTCCATGCCGGTGCTCCGGTTGGACCAAAGATCGCATCCAGATCATTTTCATCCATCACTTTATCGATTCCTTCCTCCCGGCTATAACGGAGCATACGTTCCAGCGCCTCTGTATATTCGGCTGATTCCAGATCTCCTTTAGCCTGAGCCTGCAAAAGGATATCATGATCAAAATACTGCATCTCAACAGAATCCGAGAGGGTTACTTCGATCAGTTCTTCCAGCGATGATACCGGTGCATCATCTCCTAATGAAGCGAAATATTTATTCAGCCCGTCCTTGAATTCATATAATAGAACATTGTAGGAATCACCCCCGACGTTCCTTCCCGCGACCTGATCCAGTTCGATTATAGTAGCACCTTGTTCTTCAAGGAATCGTCTGGTCTGATAGATCAGAGTATCCAGTCTGAAATGCCGGCCTACGGGAGCAGTGTAGAATCCAATCCTTTTACCCTCAAGACCGCCTTCATTGAGATACTGAGTATAATCGGTCTTGTAATTTCCCTCACTGGCCAGTGTTTTACTGTCATTTTCATCCACACCGGTCATAGCTCCTAAGGCGATCGCAGCATCTCTGACCGTTCTGGCCATTGGGCCCGGGGTATCCTGTGTGAACGAGATCGGAATGATCCCTGAACGGCTGAGTAATCCGACCGTTGGCTTAATTCCTACAATCCCATTGTTATTTGAAGGGCAGGTGATCGAGCCGTTAGTCTCTGTACCGATCGCGATCATAGTGAGGTTGGCTGACACTGCTACTCCTGATCCGGCGCTAGACCCGCAGGGGTTTCTGGTAATATCATAAGGGTTGTTGGTCTGTCCGCCAAGACCGCTCCAGCCCGAGGAAGAGAAAGAAGAGTGAAAATTGGCCCATTCACTCAGATTCGCTTTACCAATGATTACGGCACCGCTTTCACGTAATTTACGTACGATATAACTGTCTTTATCCGGAAAAGAGTTTGCCATAATTCGTGCTCCTGCAGTATTTGGCATTCCGTCATTGGTATCAATATTATCTTTAAGTACCACCGGCACTCCATGCATGGGACCACGAATGCTGCCCTCGGAAAGCTCACGGTCCAGTTCGGCTGCAATCTCCATGGCATCAGGATTTACAGCAATGATAGAGTTCAACGCCGGGCCATTTTGATCTATGTCATCAATTCTTTTTAGATAAGCTTCGGTTACATCAGCGATCGTAAAAGTACCGTTCTGATAGCCTTCATGAAGCTGTTCAATAGTGATCTCTTCGAGTCCTAAATCGTCATAAGCAGCAGACCGTTCTGCCGGCTGGCAGCCTGAAATAACAAAAAGCAGAATGACTAGAAAAATATGCAGGTTTTTCATGATAGGGGTTTAATTAGGATTGGGATTGGATAGTACGGAATATGGTGAAAAAAGGATAGTTGAGTCAGATCAGGATAGTCGCAAAGCGGGGTACAGAAACAGGAGTTTAGCGAGCAATGAGTGTACTTACTGATAAAAAAAGCCTGATCAGTATTAAATAATGATCAGGCTAAAATTCCTTCGGTGTATGTGCGAAAAGACATACCGAAGATCAAAGCAATCTAAGACCTTCTATCGGTCTACTTTCCCTCAGAAGAGGATGTGCCACCACTCTGTGCCAGTGCTTCCAGTCGTGCAACAGCATCCCAGAGCTTCATGGCTTCTTCAATGGTAGTATCAAAGACATCGTTTATGATCGGGTAAAACTTAGTCATATCCCATGCCTGTCGTGCCAGTTCAGCCTTCATCCGGCCTTCTACCAGCCAGGAGTTCTCTTCAAAATGGCCCTCCGGGATATACAGACTGTCACGGGTAAATCGGGGAGTTTTGACCGTATCAGAGATCGCCATACCTCTCTCGATGAGCATTTCTTTAATTCCTTTTTTGTCTTCTTCACTCCATTGGAAATTATCGCGGAAATTCTGGAAGTCCCCACCCCATTCAGCACGGAATGCATCACCTTTATTGTCGAGAAAGTTCCTTACGAAATCAAAGGAAGCCTGCTCACGGATCGCAAAGTTGATCACATAAGCGGACACGGTAGTATCCTCAGGGATGATATAATCGGGAATGATCCCGCCGCCGCCATATACAGTACGCCCGGCATCGGTAGTAAATTTAAGTGAATCAGGTACATGGTCTATGAATTCGACAGCATCATTCTGTGCTTCTTCCCTTCTGTAGATTTCATAAGCATAATCTTCTTTTCCACCTTCTGTGAAAGGTTTCTGGATGAGACGTCCGGAGGGGGTATAATATCTGGAGATAGTTACCCGCACACTGCTTTCATCGATGAGCTCATATTGCTGCTGAACAAGACCTTTTCCAAAAGTTCTTTTACCCACGATAAGTCCACGATCGTGATCCTGAATGGCTCCGGAAACGATCTCGCTTGCTGATGCAGCTCCTTCGTCAACGAGGATGATCACCGGCTTATCTTTAAAAGCTCCGTTCTTTCTGGATGAATAGTCACCGTTAAAGCGGGAATGCTTGGACTTTGTGGATACCAGTTCGGTTCCAACCGGGAAGAACTCTTCTGCTATAGCTATAGCCTGAGTCAGGTATCCGCCCGGATTTCCTCTGAGATCTAATACCAGACGTTCCATGCCAACCGACTTGAGATCGGTCATAGCTTGCATGAACTCCTGATGAGTGGTGGCTGCAAAACGATTGATCTTAATATAACCCGTCTGTTCATCCAGCATGTAGGAGGTGTCTACCGTATAGAGAGGGATGTCATCACGGGTGATCGTAAAATAAAGAGGCTCGGAGACATTTGGCCGTTTGATAGTGACATTAACCTTAGACCCTTTCTCACCCCTAAGTCTGCGAAGTACCATCTCATTTGTAAATCCTACTGAAGTGGAGTCTTCTATCTCTATGATGCGGTCACCGGACCTAATACCGAGCTGATCGCTTGGACCACCGGCAATAGCGGTAATAACCGTTATGGTATCCTGAATGATGTTGAACTGAACACCGATCCCCTGGAATTTTCCTGCAAACTCTTCCTGTATCTGCTCGTTGTCTTCAGGTTCAATATAAATGGAGTGAGGGTCAAGGGTAGAGAACATACCGCGAATCGCTTGTTCGGTAAGGGCACCCATATCTTCCTCTTCATTATTATTGGAAATATACAGGTAAGCATTCTGGAAACGGGAAGCGGATTCGGTTAATGAAGTTACGTTAAGTCCCTTGAAAAGTGTATCGATCGGTGTGCCGTCTACTTTCATCGTGGAATCACTCAATGACCGAACCATATATTTGATACTGCTCTTATATAATTCGTTCAGGTCTGCATTTCCAAAATAATTACTGACTATATACCGCTGTGCCTGTATATATTTGGTAAGATGAGTGGTGGGATCCTTCTGTTCAAATACCGGTTCCACACCGCTAACCTTAAGTCCTGCAAGGAATAAAAAAGTTAACAGGCCAGGTAAAATCAATTTCTTAAGGGTCATAACAATCCGTTTTCTGATGCTCTTTTGTACTATTAACCGAAACCAGCGATTTAAGTTTCCTGATAACGATTGTAATAAATATTCTCTACTAGTCCAATATTAAAGGATATAATGGCTGAGGTCTTTGTCTTTGACCAGACTTTGCAGCTGTTTATCTACATACGACTTGTCAATTGTGATCTCTCCCGAATTGATATCATCCGGTACGGCAAATAACAATTCATCAAACAACGAAGACATAATGGTGTGTAGTCTGCGGGCTCCGATATTTTCTACCTGAGCATTGACCTGTGCTGCAATTCTTGCTACTTCACCAATGGCATCTTCTGTAAATTCAATGCTAACTCCTTCGGCATGCAGCATTGCCTGGTATTGTTTGGTCAGTGCATTTTTCGGGATCGTCAAAATATCCACAAAATCACTTTCGGTGAGTGAATTAAGTTCTACTCTGATCGGAAAACGTCCCTGTAGTTCCGGGATCATGTCGGATGGCTTGGATACATGAAATGCACCTGACCCAACAAAAAGAATGTGATCGGTTTTGACAATGCCGTGTTTTGTATTCACTGTGGAGCCTTCCACTACCGGAAGCAGGTCGCGCTGAACGCCCTGCCGGCTAACGTCCGGACCACTTTTCCCGGCGCCGGTTGATGGCTCAGCGATCTTATCGATCTCGTCAATAAAGACAATTCCCTGTTTCTGAACTCTTTCCAGTGCTTCCTGTACGGCCAGTTCATGGTCGATCAGCTTTTCGGCTTCTTCTTCAAGTAAAAGTTCCCGGGCTTCACTTATGGGTACCTTTCGTTTCGTCTTTTTGTTAGAACGTCCGATATTTCCCAGCATATCCTGCAGGTTAATACCCATTTCTTCCATTCCGCCCGGACCGAAAACCTGCATAGTAGATGACTTGGTATTCTTCACTTCGATCTCGATCTCGCGGTCTTCCAGATCTCCGTCGCGTAATTTTTCTCTGAACCTGTCACGGGTTCGCTCATTCAACTCGGAATCGGAAGCATTTTCCGGATCGAAGCCGTCTTCCGGCTTATTAAAACCAACTCCTTTCTGGATGGGAGGGATGAGAATGTCGAGAATACGTTCTTCAACTTTATGAACAGCTTTTTCTTTTACCCGTTCCTGCATCTCATCTTTTACCATATTGACAGCATAATCAGTCAGATCACGGATCATAGATTCAACATCCCGGCCCACATAGCCCACTTCTGTAAACTTGGAAGCTTCCACCTTCACAAAAGGAGCACCAGCCAGTTTTGCCAGTCGTCGGGCGATCTCGGTCTTACCAACTCCCGTAGGACCGATCAGTAAGATGTTATTAGGAAGGATCTCATCACGGATATCCTCTTCTGCATTCATTCTTCTCCACCGGTTTCTAAGGGCGATGGCAACCGAACGTTTGGCCTCTTTCTGGCCGATAATATATTTGTCTAACTCAGCTACGATCTGCTGAGGAGTAAGATTATGTTCACTTAAAGGCATTTTAGTCCTCGATCTCAAGAATAGTCAGATTATGATTGGTATAGATATCGATATCGGCTGCAGTGTGCAGGGCGTCTTCGACGATATCCGCTGCCGACAGATCCGGAGCATGCTTGACCATGGCCCGGGCTGCTGAAAGGGCATAAGACCCTCCGCTTCCTATAGTAGCTATGTTGTCATCAGGCTCGATCACATCTCCCTGACCGGATAAGATCAGAGCGTTCTCGTTATCCATGACTATCAGTAATGCTTCAAGTTTCTGAAGGAATTTATCCTTTCGCCAGTCTTTAGCGAGCTCAACAGCAGCACGCTGCATATTGCCATTGTATTCATTCAGTTTCTTCTCATACCGTTCAAAGAGGGTAAAAGCATCTGCGGTGGAACCGGCAAAACCAGCCAGTATCTTACCTTCGTAGAGTTTTCGAACCTTTTTAACGGTGCTCTTCATAACGGTCTTATCCAAAGTAGCCTGACCGTCGCAACCTAAAGCCGCTTTACCATTGTGTATCACACCCACAACGGTAGTAGCGTGCAATTTAAATTCACTCATAATTACATTTATTTTGATTTGGCTGGTTTAAGAACAATAACCGGGCCAAATGATCAGTCAGCAGACTTATAGTACTTAGACTGCCCGCGGCCCCGCGAATTGTCAGAACGATCTGACGATCTGCTCCGTCCGTTATTATTACTTCGGCCTGAATCCCTTTCTCTCTTAGAAATATCCAGATTATCGCGTTTAGGCTTATCACTGTCCAGTTCTTCCAGCTCACCCTCACGTTCCAGTACTTCTTCAATGGATTCGCCTCTCATGACGATATCTGTAATGTCGATGTCAGAACCAACGAGAGTAGCTTTGAATTCATTCAAAGATATGCTGTCGTCTCCGATCAGGGAAATCTTAAGGTGATACTTAGTGACCCACTTCCAGCGTGTACTGAAAATTCCTTTGGTGATCAGTGATTTGAGGTATGGATTCACGTAGAGATCCACTGCGCGGTAGTTCGTGCTGTGCTTGAACTTGCTCAGCCAGCTTTCAATATCGGTAAGAATAGTGTCTTGGGTAACTACATCTCCGGAACCGCCACACATCGGGCAGACTTTGGACACTGAGTTAACAACACTTGGACGGATCCTCTGACGGGTGATCTGAACCAGACCGAAGTCACTCATTCCGATCACATTGGTCTTGGCAGGATCTTTCTTGAATTCTTTCTTGAGCTCATCGTAGATCTTCTTTCGGTTCTTATCATCTCTCAAGTCAATAAAATCGACGACGATAATACCACCAATATCTCTGAGTCTGAGCTGCTTTGCCACTTCGCGGGCTGCTTCCAGGTTGGTCTTAAGTGAATTGTCTTCCTGACGTTTCTTGGCCGCATAAGGACCGGAGTTTACGTCAACCACGTACATGGCTTCGGTCTGCTCAAATATCAGGTAACCACCGGATTTCATGCGTACACGAGGGGAGAAGATAGAATTCACATCCTCCGATATCTTCATATGATCGAAGATGTGAGATTTGCCCTTATACAGCTCTACATTCGGAGCCATTTTTGGAGCGATCTGGCCAACATAATTTTTGATCTCACGATACATTTCCGGTTCGTCAATAAGGACGCGGTCATAATTCTTTGCAAAGAGATCACGGATCAGGCTCTCGGTCATATTAAGATCCTGGTACAGTACGGAAGGTGGTTTGGCTGTTTCCAGTTTGTCAACGATCTTTTCCCACTTCAGCAATACATTTCTCAGATCTTCTTCGAGCGCTTCTTTGTCTTTCTTCTGGGCAACGGTGCGAACGATCACTCCGAATCCTTCGGGTACCATATCATGAAGGATCCCTTTCAGACGGCGGCGTTCTTTGTAATTGCTGATCTTTTTAGACACTGCAATATAGTCGCCCATTGGGATCAGAACCAGGAAACGACCGGCAATAGTGATATCAGTAGAAACTCTTGGGCCTTTTGAACCTATGGGTTCTTTAACGATCTGCACCAGCAGTTTTTGTCCCCGGCGGAGTACTTTGCCTGCCATGATCTGCTTCTCCACGTTGCTCATATTTTCTTTGTTCTTGAGCTGTCCGCGGACATTGTTGGGAATGGCGTCTTTGCCATTCAGTTTGGTGATATATTCATCCAGGTGATCACCTGCATCAGAAAAGTGTAAAAAAGCATCTTTAGGAGTGCCCATATCGATGAATGCGGCTCTGATGCCACTCATCACTTTGTGTACTCGGGCTACATAAATATTACCAACAGTACGCTGGTTTTCTTCTGTTTCGATGAATAGTTGCGCTAATTCGTTGTCTTCCATCAGCGCAATCCGGGTCTGATTCCCGGAAGAATGGATAATAATTTGGTTCTTCATTGAATTTCTTCCTTATCGGGCGACCGGAGCCTCCACGCGCAAGCCATCTTCTCCATTTTTTTGTCCGTCTAATAGTATTCCAAACGGCGTAAGAAGGGGATGAAGCGTGATTTAATGCGGTCGCTTCGAATTGAATATCTGTTAAAATTGGTCTGTTTGTTGATCTGTTATTCAGATCAGAAGTGCTTTGATGGCCGTTCTTGACATAGGTGGCCACAAGACAAAAGAGAAAATCGATCAATGCGTCGTGCATCATAGCAGTCACAGACGCTTTGTGTGGTGTTTTAAGATATGTAGTTTGTCCGATCTGCAATCGAAAAAATTATTTTAAAAAGCTCTTTGGGCCGATTTTCAGTTAATAAATATAACTCAGCTTAAGCTTTAATGTAAACGCTTTTATCAGCTTTTATCGATTTTTAGTCGTCAACCCGCTTCAGGTGTGCACCAACGGCATTTAATTTTTTCTCAAGCGACTCATAACCCCGGTCAAGGTGGTAAATCCTAAGCACTTCGGTCGTATTTTCTGCTGCCATAGCGGCCAGAACCAGACTTACGCTGGCTCTCAGATCTGTACTCATCACAGAAGCTCCGGTAAGCGGAGTTTTTCCTGAGATATGAACGGTGTTCTTTTCAACATCCAGTTCACCGCCAAGACGTACCAGTTCCGGCACGTAGCTGAAGCGGTCGAAATAGACGTTATCCGTTACTTTAGAGTCACCTTCGGCCTGAGTGAGCATGGTTGCCCACTGAGCCTGCAGATCTGTTGGAAATCCGGGATAGATCTCTGCTTTGATGGAAACCGGTTTTAACTGGTCCGGAGCCTTAACGCGAATTGTATCTTCCTCTACCTCAATCCTGGCACCGGTTTTTCTGAGCTTGTTAGTGAATTCTCCGAGGTGTTCCGGATTTCCTCCGGTAAGTGTAAGATCGGATCCCGGGATCATAGCACCGGCAATCATAAAAGTACCGAGTTCAATCCGGTCCGGATCATTACTGATCTCAGCTCCGCTTAAAGAGTCGACTTTACGGATGCGGAGGGTGTCGGTTCCGATTCCCTCAATATCTGCACCCATTTGAGTAAGTACGCGGCATAGTTGAACCACATCAGGTTCCCTGGCTGCATTTTCGATCACGAACTCTTCAGCCTTCAGAACGGAGGCGAGCAGGAGGTTCACTGTTGCACCAACACTGCTGGGTTCCAGTCTGAATTTTCCGCCTTTCAGGGTTTCATCTGCTTTCGCTATCACATATCCTTTTTCCAGAGAGATATCTATGCCCATGGCTTCCATACCCTTTAAATGAAGGTCTACCGGCCGGGGACCCCATGCGCATCCACCGGGAAGAGATACTTTAGCTGAACCATGCTTACCAACTAAAGCGCCCAGCATATAAAAGGATGCTCTCATCTTTCGAACCAGATCGTAGGGTGCTTCGAGATGGCCCACGGTGGTCGGGTCGATCGTGATTTTATTTTGATCTTCATCAAAATCAACCTTGGCACCCAGTACTCGGATCACATTGTTGAAGGTATAAATATCTTTAAGCCGGGGTATGTTGGTAATGGTGACAACATCGTCAGCAAGAAGAGCGGCTGCCATGATCGGCAATGCTGCATTTTTTGAACCACTGATAGGGATGGTACCTTTTAAGGGGGTAGGGCCTTTAATAATAAATTTATCCAACGGTGTTGATCTCCAGTATAGGTGAATTCTTTTCTAAGGACTGTCCGACTTCTGCAGAGATACTTTCAATTACACCATCTACTGGTGCTTTAAGTTCATTCTCCATCTTCATTGCTTCCAGAATAACGAGGGGCTGATCCTTCTTAACTTCATCGCCTTCATGTACCATGATATCGAGGATCTTGCCGGGCATTGGTGCCTTCAGCAACCCTTCGGCTGCAGCAGCTCCGGTCTTGAAACCTAATTTATCAAGCAGTAACTCTTGTTCATCGCGTATCTGTACCTGGTGCCAGTCGCCGTTCAGAGAGAATTCGATAACCGAACCCTCATAACTTACATTATCGATCTGGTAAAGTTTTGTTCCCATTCGAAGTAAATATCGGCCATTATTGAAACTGAATTCATACGAACCTTCCATTTTGTCTGTCTTGAAGGAGTTGTTCTTTGGATCCAGCTCGATGCTGTTGGCTTCATCCCCTAAGGTGGCTTCAAATTTCATCTTCGGCGTTGCTTTATGTGTTTAATACCCAATTTGGTTAACTGAAATGATGACTCCTTAAGGTTGTCAGCATCATAAAAATTGGTGGTGGCAGGTTCGGGTTTCGAACGGTCTACCACGTCGATCAGCCTGTAGTTCATCAGGTTGATAAGGTCATCACGGATCTCGCCATACTGCAGATCGGTCTCTTCCTGTATTACATCGAATGTTTCCGGAAAAATGAGTCGCTCAAGGATCTTGATCTGTGACGGAGTAAGTTTAATCATATGAGGCCAAAGATATAGGGCACAGTTTTTTTAACCAAATCTACTCTACCCTGATATCACCGTAGGATATCATTTGCTGATTTCCGTCAAAAAGGATCACACGATGTGTACCGCGGGCAGTTTCAATGGTCCCGAATTCACTCAGTTCAATAGGGTTGATCTGAAAAGTAGTGAGTCCAGGTGGCAAAGGAGACTGATTGTCAAAGTAGATCGTTGCGAATCGGTTACTGCTGAACCACACGATCATTTCCAGCCCAGATACAGCCTGTACTCCGGTTACGTCGATCTCAAAAGTAATAGCCTGATTGGTTCTGGCCGGATTCGGAAAGGGAGGACTGATATTTATCAGTCCTTCGAAAAGGGGGGAAGTTCTCCAGTCATCTTCGTCGGTTGAGAGTACTTCACCCAGCGCATTGGTCTGAGTTATACCGGATGCCGGCTGGTAAGCTTGTTGTTCAAACGCTCTCTGATCATCATTCCGGGTACAACCGGCGAACAGAATGATAAGAGCAGATAATAAAAACAGGTTTCTTTGCATTATCAGGGGCAGACAGAAATGCCTGATTGTTTCAATTTTATAGATGACATGTCGTATCTTTCAATCAAAATACAAAACAAAAGAATTACATTCGATGTTACATCTGGTAGGAATTAAAAACTGCAATAAGATCCGGGATACTAAAGCATGGCTGGATGAAAGAGAAATTCCCTACACCTTTGTGGATGTCAAAAAAGATCCCTTAACCAAAGATGAACTCCTGGAACTCAAAGCCAAGGTAGGTCTCGATACCCTGATCAACCGGCGGGGTATGATGTGGAGAAAGCTAAAATTAGCAGACCAGGATCTTAGTGATGAAGAACTCCTGGAAAAACTCAGGGAGCATCAGAATATGATGAAACGACCTCTTTTAATAGCAGGAGATGCTGTTATGGTCGGTTATGATGAAGAAGCAATGCAATCTTTTATCGATGAGTATATAGGATGATCCGGATAAGCCTGATCATAATGCTGCTGCTGAGCTCCGTTGCAACAGCTCAGAACACCCGTACACCGATCGAAAATGGGCCGCCCGGGATGGATGATCTGTTTTCTATCAAAGAGACCTTTCGGTTTGAGGTTAAATATGGACTCTTTAAACTCGGATGGGTGGATGTTGAGCTAGAGAGCGATAGTATGTTCAAAGGGAAATCGCATCATCACCTGGTTACCACCATTACTTCTAATTCCAAGATCCCCTTTGTCGGAAAGGAAAAGGATGTCTATCACTCCCTGTTTTACGTGAACGAGGAAGGTCTGCCGGTATCCACCCGTTTCTGGAAGGATAACCTCGATGAAGATGAGTTCGATGAGATCGTCTACGAATTCGACCGCGACGACGGGCTTGTTTACTACAAAGAAGAAGATGACAGTCGCGATACACTTAAACTGGAAGAACCAGCTACTGCCGGACATATCATCTTTTATTTTTCCCGCTTATTTGCGGGATCAGAAGATCCTTTCACACTTCCGGTTTATGTGACCAAGAAAAAGGGCTATATACTGGCCAGCAACTCTCTTGAGAAAGAAAAAAGAAATTATAAACCGTTTGATGGCTCAGTACAGACCTATATGCTGAGCGGAAGCACGGATAATATTACCGGCCCTTTTGGTTTTTCCGGAGATTTCAGGGCCTGGTTCCTTGATGATGAGTACCGGGTACCTCTGGAAGCCAGAGTTAAAGTACTTTGGGGAAATGTGATCGTCCGACTAATAGAATACAACAGAGAATCGATATGAGTAAAGTGATCTTTCAGAAACTGGATCATGCTAAAGACCTGCCGTTGCCATCCTATGAGTCTGCTTCGGCTGCAGGTATGGATATCCGGGCGGCATTGACTGAAAGGTTAGTGATCAGACCGGGGGAAAGGGTGCTGGTCCCGACGGGACTTAAAATGGCGCTGCCGCATGGATATGAGGCACAGATACGACCCCGCAGCGGACTGGCAATCCGGAACGGTATCACGATGCTGAATACTCCGGGTACCATAGATGCTGATTACCGGGGTGAAGTGAAAGTGATCGCCATTAATCATGGGGAGAAGGAATTCGCTGTTGAACACGGAGACCGTATTGCTCAGATGGTGATTGCACCGGTTGTGCAATTTGAGGTTCAGGAAGCCGAAGATCTTGAAGATACGGAACGCGGAAGCGGCGGATTTGGTAGTACAGGCGTAAAGTAATTCAAAGCTAAATACGCTTTATTTGGATAACCTCAGACCCTATCTGGAACTTATAAAGGAGAACCGGAACTTCCGGAATCTCTGGCTTGCGCAATCCGTCTCAAATTTTGGGGACTGGTTCGGACTGCTTGCTCTGTATGCGCTGATCGCAAAATATTCAGGCTCTGAATTCCTGTTGGGCCTGGTGATCATTGTGAAAATGCTGAGTCTGGCCGCTTTTTCGCCTTTTGCAGGTTACCTGACCGATCGCTTCAATCGCCGCCGCCTTATGATATTCTGCGACCTTGCCCGTATGGTGGCAATTCTGGGTATACTTTTTGTTCAATCGGAAGACCTGCTATGGCTGGCATTTGTGCTTACCGCATTCCAGATGATGTTATCGGCAGTCTTTGAACCCGCTAAGACTTCGTCCATTCCTAATGTAACCTCAGAAGGTCAGCTGATAAATGCTAATGTGGTATCCACTGCTACCTGGAGCATTATTTTTACAACCGGTATGGCCATTGGTGGATTTGCCACTGAGTGGCTTGGGACCAATATGGTCTTTATTCTGGATGGCTTTACCTATCTATTATCCGCATGGTTCATATATCGAACCGTGATACCACAGGAAAGACTTTCTGAAGAAGAGATGGAGCGCACAAAAAATCCATTTACCGGTATAAAAGAGGGACTCGGTTATTTATTTAAAAATGAACAGATCTTAAGACCCAGCATAGCGAAGGGGACTTCCACCATGTTTCTGGGTGGACTGGTTTACCTTTTGGTCATTATCAGCGAAGAAATTTTGATGATGGGTTCTATCGGACTTGGATTGCTCTATGCAGCCCGGGGGATCGGAACCGGGATCGGCCCGATCGTGGGCCGCAGGTTATTCCGTGATGAGAAAGACTGGGTGATGGTAATGGGCTTCGCTATTTTTATGTCCGGTGCCATGTATATGATGGTAGGTTTTATAGAGGCGATCTGGGGAATGGTGTTCTTTGTGCTGCTTGCTCACGGAGCCTCCGGCGCTAACTGGGTGATGAGTACCGTACTACTTCAGAAGAGGACCAAAGACACTTTTCGGGGGCGTATCTTCAGTACAGAGTGGTTATTGTTTACAGTCTCAAATTCGATCTCCGTACTGATCGCTTCGCTGGTACTTGAATTCGATCTGCTCGGTGTAAAGGAACTGATCATGGCGTACGGACTGGGCATGATCCTGGCCGGGATCACCTGGACCATCACTGTTACGGTGCGGGAAAAAAGCTATCAGCAGGAGCTGGCCGGTGAAAGCTGAGATCACCCTTAGAAAACCGGGGTGAGCAATTCATTCATACATTGGCTGATCAGTTTCATGGATGATGAATGAATTTGATGTTCTCATGCATTAGATTATGCTGATTTCTGTATGATGGGATTGAAATGGTGATACTACAGCAAGCGACATGAAAGATGATTTGAAAGAATTCAGGGAAAGACTGGATCACACAGACCGGGCTATCATAAAAGCATTGGCAGATCGACAGCAGATCGTTAAGCAGATATCAGAGCTCAAACGTGACCACTCGGGTCGCATAAGAGATCTGCAGCGTGAAGAATCTGTTCTGAATAAGATCCGCAACATAGCAAAAGAGCTGAACCTGGACCCCAGCTATGCAGAGGACCTATACCGGGAGATCATAACGAACTCGGTAAGATATCAGGCACTGTCGCTGATCGATCAGGACAATGAGCGTGCGGGAAGTGAAAAAGTAAGAGTGAGCTTTCAGGGTGGTGAAGGTGCCTTTAGTCACGCTGCTGCTCTCCGGCATTTCGGAGATCGCTTTGATCAGGTGGAACCTATTGGATTCAATACTTTTCAGCAGGCAGCGGATGCTCTGATCACCAAAAAAGTTGATTACGCTATACTACCGATAGAAAATACGACTGCAGGATCCATCAATGACACCTATGATATTCTGGGCTCAGACGAAGTACACATTGTAGGAGAGGAGATCCTTCGGATCGTCCATTGCCTAATGGCCTTGGAAGAGATTCCGCTGAAAAACGTCCGAAGAGTGCTCTCTCATCCTCAGGCTCTGGCACAATGCACTCATTTTCTGTCAACGATGCCTGATTGTGAGGTCGTTTCCTATCTGGACACAGCTCTCTCAGCTAAGAAAGTGGCTGAAGACGGTGATCTATCCAAAGCTTCAATAGCCGGAGCTCAGGCTGCAGATATTTACGGACTTAAAGTCATAGCCAGTGATATTGCAAATCAAAAAGGGAATTATACCCGTTTTGTGGTGGCGTCCAGGAAACCTGTTAAAGTGGATTCTCAGGTTCCGGCTAAGACTTCTCTGCTGATGGTCACCTCCCACGAGGAGGGAGCACTGCTGAAATGTTTGAATATTTTGCATACCCACAAAGTCAATCTGGCGAAGCTGGAATCCCGGCCTCGTCTCAATGAACCCTGGCACTATTCCTTCTATGTGGACCTCGAAGGAAATGTGGAAGATCCGGAAATCTCATCGGCACTGGATGAACTCAACAAGGAGTGCCATGAGCTAAAGGTGCTTGGCTGCTATCCAAAGCAGTAAATATCATTTAAGGAATACGGACGGTAGAAGTGATATAAAAACAACAAATCAGATCATTGCTCTATAAACTATAGTAATGGTTAAGATCACATTTCTTCTCACCATTCCTCCCCATGAATCCGTTCACTTCAGAATGACGGGTTTATAACAGGTCTGCAATCTCTGATCGTTATTCTGCATTCTGCAATAAATGAGAAGGCCCGGATCGCTTTCACAATCCGGGCCCCACTTAAAACTCATAACTGCCAAGCGTTAGTCTTCCGGCAGGTTAAAGTCGACATTAGTCCGGTAATCACCCAGCAGATGCTCGGCGAAATAGTACCAGCTCATGCGATCGAAGTAGGGCTGATATTGTCCGAATCCATGGCGGCGTCCCGGCAGGATCATCATATCGAACCGTTTGCCGGCTTTGATCAACGCATCGGCCATTCTAAGTGTATTGGCTGGGTGCACGTTGTTGTCAATATTTCCGTGAACCAGCAACAGGTGGCCTTCCAGGTTCTCAGCAAGGGTAGGGTTGGCTTCGATCTCAGATTCAAAAGTGATCTCCTCTCTTTCCACCATCACGCTGTCTTCACCCATTTCCTTGACGGTCTTTTTCTTCTCTTTGACCCCATGGTGTACTTCACCCCACCAGATGTTGTAGATATTATTATCGTGATTTCCGGCTGAGGAAACGGCAACGTCATAGAAATCCGGATAAGTCAGTAACGCTGCGGTACTCATAAATCCACCACCTGAATGACCGTAAATCCCGACTCTGGAAATATCTATAAAGTCATGCTTTGCAGCTAGTTGCTCAAGGCCGTATCGGTTATCAGCCAACGGATAATCACGCATGTCATCATAACCATAATTATGATAATACTTGGAGCGTATTGGTGAACCACCTCTTTGTCCCATAGCTACAACTACAAACCCAAGCTGGGCAAGAGTAGACGTTCTCGCACGTGACCCTGATACCGTAAATCCGGTGGGAAAGGGTTCGGTCTGGGGACCGGGATAAACATAAGAGATGATCGGGTAGGTCTTTGTCGAATCAAAATCATGAGGCTTCCACATGACACCATATATATCGGTTGCGCCATCAGCAGCTTTAACCGAAAATACTTCCGGTGCTTTCCAGCCAGCTTCTACCATTCTGGAAATATCGGTCTGCTCCAGTTCCGCTACTATGCGTCCCCGACCGTCACGAAGAACGGAGGTAGTAGGCATATCCACCCGGGAAAAGTTATCGACAAAATAATTACTCTTGTCGGAAGGGGAGATACTGTGATCAGCATCTTCAGGAGTCAGGTGCCTGAGGTCAGAACCGTCAAATTTGACGCTGTAAAGATTGGAATAATATGGATGCTGACCGGCTTCTTTACCGTAGGCATTGAAAAAGACCAGTTTTTTGGTAGTATCGATCTTAGCAACATCACCTACAACATAGGTGCCGCGTGTGATCCGGTTCTTCAAATTTCCCTCAGAATCATAGCGGTAAAGTTGTCCCCATCCGGTACGCTCACTCCACCAGAGATACTCTTCTCCTTCATTGATGATGGCCAGGCGGGAATAGCGTGTATTGAAGTAAGGCTTACTTTCTTCTGACCACAGCACTTCAGTCTCTCCGGTAGTAGTATTAGCTTTCACGACATCGATCTTGGACCAGGTACGGTCGCGACGAAGAATGTATATGAAATCAGACTTATCGGTGGTATAGATCCCTCCCTGATTAAAATAGGGTCCTCCCAGCGACTGATCTTTCCACTTATCGGTATCGAGTCTCACATTGGTCTGTGCCTCAGGATCAAAAATACGGATCTCATCAATGAATATATTCTCTTCACCCGGCATTGCATATTTATAGGTTTCCAGGGTAGGGCGGTCTCCTCCGGTGTTGATCACCCACAGGTCTTCAACCTTACGCTTGTCGCTACGTTTCACCCAGAGTTTCTTACCATCCTCAAACCATCGTGCGGCTGAGCGCAGTCGTTTATTGGAAGTAGTGTCTGAATCATCAGCCTGGAATGAATTCCATTTCTCGCCGTCTTCGGTTAACTGAATTTCGGTTGAATCCTCATCATCAGAGCGCATTACATATAAATTGTGATTCTTTGCGAATGCGATCCAGGTGGAATCAGGGGAGTAGGAAGCCCATCGCTCGGGTTCTTCCTCTTTTACCGAATCACCTTTTACCAGGTTATTTCCGTTGATGTTGTAAGTAAACTCGATGTCTTCAACATTAAAAGTGAAAAGCTTTTTGTCATCATCATAAGTGAAGTCATCGAGGTCAAGATCTTTTGCATTAAAAGGTTTATTAAAGATCTCTGCCAGCTGCATAGATAATTCATCACGATCGAAAAGTGGTCGCTTGTCGCCCTTGGCAGCATCTACATACCACCAATGATTCCCATCACTATTCCGGTAAGTATACCAGAATCGATCGGTGTCCTCGATCCAGCGTGGAAAGACGCCGGTGGACCCAACCATGTCGGACATGTTTTCAGTTGTGAAACGTTCGGCAAGCTCAAAATTAGCTTTCTGGCTCTGGGCATTCAGCGTCTGGAAAAAGCCTGCAAAAATGAAGATCAATGCGGCAGTAGATATTCGGAAAAGAGACGTGTTCATTTATTCCTGAAATTTGTTAAAAGGGAAAAAGAATTAACGGGATATAAATGTAAAAATCTTTGTTGATTATGCAGAAGGCAGAAGGCAGAAGGCAGAAGGCAGAAGGCAGAAGGCAGAAGGTGATGTTTTCAATTCCACTGTGTCAAGCTGTACCTGTTTAACTATGATACTGATACAAAAAAGGCCCGGATCGCTTTAGCAATTCGGGCCTCTCAAAACTAAGGACTCAAGACTTAAGACTAATCCTGGGGTAAATTAAACTCCACATTCGTCCGGTAGTCACCCAGCAAATGCTCTGCAAAATAGTGCCAGGTCATGCGGTCGAAATAAGGCTGATACTCTCCGAAGCCGTGACGGCGGCCGGGGAGGATCATCATATCAAATCTCTTTCCGGCTTTGATCAATGCATCTGCCAGCCTTAATGTGTTGGCCGGGTGTACGTTGTTGTCAATATTTCCGTGTACCAGCAGCAGGTGGCCTTCCAGATTTGCAGCCAGCTCGGCATTGGTCTCTATTGGCGCATCAAAAGTGATCTCTTCTTTCTCCACTTCCGTGCTGTCATCCGCCATTTCTTTAACGGTGCTTACTTTTCGCTTCACTCCGTTGTGTGTTTCGGACCACCAGCGATTGTACACGTTATTATCGTGGTTACCGGCAGAGGAGACGGCAACATCATAGAATCCCGGATAGGTAAGCAGTGCAGCGGTACTCATGAATCCGCCACCCGAATGGCCATAAATTCCTACACGACTGGCATCCACAAAGGAATGTCTGGCTGCCAGCTGTTCGATACCATATTTGTTATCGGCCAGCGGGTAGTCGCGAAGATCGCCATACCCATAGGTGTGATAGTACTTGGACCGGATCGGAGAACCGCCCCGGTTACCCATAGCTAATACCACAAATCCCAGCTGTGCCAATGAGGCATTTCGCCCGGAAGATCCCCGGTAACTGAAACCGATCGGGAAGGGTTCGGTCTGTGGACCGGGATATACATAAGAGACAACCGGATAGGATTTAGTAGAATCGAAATCGAATGGTTTCCACATCACACCATAAATATCGGTTGCTCCGTCGGCTGCTTTGACAGTGAATACTTCCGGAGTGTCCCAGCCGGCCTCTCGTGCCTGGCTAAAGTCCGTACGCTCAAGCTCTGTGATCACACGACCGTTTTCATCTCTGAGTACTGAAACCGGCTCAGTATCCACTGTTGAGTAATTATCTACAAAGTAATTTCCTTCTTCCGACTCTGAAATACTATGGTTAGCCGGCTCGGGAGTCAGCAGACGAAGTCCGCTGCCATCAAAATTCACCTTATAGAGCATGGCGTAATACGGGTGTACTCCCTGCTCGCGACCATACGCTTCAAAGAAGATCGTTTCTTCGTCCTCATCCACTTTCACGATGTCGCCTACCTGCCATGGCCCGCGGGTGATCTGATTGATCAGGTTACCTTCACTGTCATAACGGTAAAGGTGTCCCCATCCGGTTTCTTCGCTCCACCAGATATATTCGTCACCGTCACCGATCACTTCGAGCTGCTGCCATTCCCAGTTCAGGTAGGGCTCTGAAGTATCTGAAAATACTAGATTCATCTCATTTTCTGCGGCATCGTATCGGATGATGTCCACCATAGATGCTTTTCGGTTCAGACGGTAAATATACATGACATCTGAACCATCGGGATCATAATCACCGGTCTGCATGTCCCCATAACCGGCATTCAGAGTCTGATCTTCCCATTTTTCCAGCGGAAGGATCGTTCTCTCCATAGTCTCCACATCAAATACCTCAACATATTCGATACCTACTTCCTCTTCACCCGGCATCGCATACTTATAAGTTTCGAGGGATGGCCTGTCACCTCCGGTGTTGATCACCCAGAGTTCATCTACTTCACGATCGTCTGAGCGGGATGCTACGATCTTTTTCTCATTGTCGAACCACCGGGCACGGGCACGCATCTTTTCGTTGGTGGTAGTATCACCGGCATTAGCCTGATAGGAGAACCAGCGTTCACCATCTTCGGTCAGCTGATATTCCGTCGTGTCAGAAGTATCAGACTTCATCATGTAAAGATTATGATTCTTGGCATAGACGATGTAGGTGCTGTCCGGGGAGTAGTTTGCCCAGCGTTCATTTTCTTCTTCTTTGACCGAATCACCCTTTACCAGATCATTTCCGTTGATGTTGTAGGTAAATTCGATGTCTTCCACGTTAAAAGTGAAAAGCTGCTTATCATCATCATAAGTAAAATCGTCCAGGTCAAGATCCTTGGCATTGAACGGCTTGTTGAAGATCTCCGCAAGCTGCATGGATAGTTCGTCGCGGTCGAATAGTGGCCGTTTTGAACCGCGTTCAGCATCTACGTACCACCAGAAGGTGCCTTCTGAATTTTCATAAGTATACCAGAACCGATTAGTGTCTTCGATCCATCGAGGGAAAACACTGGTGCTTCCGATCATTTTCTGAACATTATCAGAAGTAAAGCGCTCTGCAAGTTCAAAGTTAGCTTTTTGCTGAGCAGAAACACTCTGAATCGCCAGAAAAAGCAGTAAAAACAATGTTGTAAGTGAATAGTAACCTTTTTTCATAGATGTCCCCATATGTTAGTTCGCACTGAATAAAAGGAGATTTATTGTAAAAGGGTTTTAAGAATGGCGTGGACTGATATCTGTTCGGAGGATAAAAACTGTAGAATTAAAAAATTAAAGATTAAGTATTAAAATGATGGATGCGCAAACGTGCTGTTATTCTTTATGATCATACGATTTAAAATTGCAGCTACAGGTACCATCTCTGACTTTGACTATGGACCCAATTTTTAATTTTTAATTATTCTCTTCATACTTCCGGCGCTGGGTATCATACTCCTCGTTCGTGATCAGTCCCTGCTGCCATAAACCCGTCAGATACTCCAGTCCATCCATGCTGCCGGGCTTGAATTTGCTTTCCCTGGGTTTGGTTTTTTTCTCTGCGGCCAGTCTTTTGAGTTCAGCTTCAATCGCAAGGTCAATCGAACTTTTAATGCTTTCTCCATTCTCGATCCCCCGCAGTACTACTTCCCGGGTATTGGTCTTAAGAATGATGTCATTGCAGTCAAACCGCCTTTCTCTGAGGTCCGTGTTCCGTATGTCGGCAAGATCCAGGGTGACTTCGGTTTCGGTATCCTTATAGGTAATACTCCGGTCTCGTAAGATGTAAAAGGTTTTAGTCTGCCTGCGCCATGCGTAGATCAATACGAACAAGCCCAGACCTAGCGGAAGGAATAAAATACCAAAGAAATAGTACCAGAAGTAGCTTTTCCAGCTGGGTTTCAAGGTGATAGAACGATCGTTGGTGCTCATAAGAAAGAAGGCTGGGTTGTCAGATTATCCGTTGGTTTTTTGTATATTATTAAGCTGAAAACATGGTCATATAAAATATAATTCAAATCATCTTGAAAGCCTGGAAATACCTCATTGCCTTATGGATGACCGCTGTTATTACCGGTGGCTTCCTGATCAGCATTCCTGAGATAGAGATCCTTGAGCAGACCGCGCGGAATTTGTTTTTTCATGTTCCCATGTGGGGAGCAATGTTCAGTATGTTTCTGGTCAGTTTCTGGTATAGCATCATGTACCTGAATGAGCCGGAGATCAGCCGTGACCAAAAGGCTTCTTCCGCTGCCGCAGTTGGAGTGGTATTCGGTATCTGCGGACTACTGACCGGCTCTTTATGGGCCCGATTTACCTGGGGAACCTGGTGGACCTTTGCGGAACCGAAAATGAACCTGGCGGCATTAGGCATGCTTATTTACATGGCTTATTTCATGTTAAGGCAGGCTTTTGATGATGAAGAGAAGAGAGCCAAACTGAGTGCAGTGTACAATATCTTTGCTGTGACCACTATCCCTTTTTTGTACTACATTGTACCCAGAAAACTCACCAGCCTTCATCCCGGAGCAGAAGGAAATCCTGCATTCAGTGAGATGACCGCTCCGGAATTACGATATATTTTCTACCCGGCGGCAGCCGGCTTTATCGCGCTGGCATACTGGATCTATACGATTGTACGCCGTTATAAAGCGGTGCAGTACCAGATGGAACACACAAACACCTAATGAGTTTTATGCAACAAGATACAACGGCCGTATTGGATACCCTGACCCAAAGTTATGCCGATAAATGGGCTGGTAGCGGTGCAGAAGAAACCAGCGCTTTTATTCAGATAATGTCCTCAAACGACCTTATCTTTGTGGTGCTGGGTGTAACCCTTATAATCTGGTTCATACTGCTTTTTTTCCTGTTTCGGCTGGATAAAAAAGTCGGAGAACTGGAAGCTCGGATCAATAATACAAGAGATTAAGACTATGAAGCCAAAACTGATCATAGGAATACTGGCCATAATCGGCTTTACATCACTGCTGATGTACAACTTTGGAGAGAGCATCAGCACGTACACTACTTTTGATGAAGCTGAGACCATGAATTCTGCTCATATACCAGGTGTCTGGGACCAAAGCCAGGAATACGGGTTTTCCATGGAAACCAAGCAGTTTACTTTTTACATGAAGGATGAAGCAGGGAACTCACGCAAAGTGATTTACCCGAAGCCAAAACCCAATAATTTTGAGCAGGCCGACCGTTTGGTGGTCATCGGTGAATTGCAGGGAGATATCTTTTACGCCAATGAAATGCTGATGAAGTGTCCTTCTAAGTACAACAATGCCGACCCCGCAGAATTTACCAAAGCCTCAGAAAGCTGATCTTTATGTTAGGAATCGCAGGTAAATGGCTGATCTCAGCCTCGTTTGTTACCGCTTTAATTTCCGTCGTCTTCTATTTCTTTGCATCCCAGCGCGATGACGATAAATATTTTCGGATAGGTAACTGGTTTTTTGGGCTCAAATTTGTAACACTGATCGCTGCATCAGTGATCCTGATCTATCTCATCTTCACCCACCAGTTTCAGTACTATTACGTTTTCAATTACACCTCACTGGATCTGCAGGCTAAATATCTTTTTTCTGCCTTTTACGGCGGGCAGGAGGGAAGCTTTATGCTCTGGATCCTGTTTTCCGGTCTTTTCGGATTTGGTCTGATGAGATGGACCCGAAAACCTTATCAGGGACCGGTTCTTTTCTTCCTGGCTATCACCCAGGTATTTTTACTTTCGATGATCCTGGGCTGGGATCTCGGAGCTGCTAAGATCGGTGCCTCACCTTTCCGAACTCTGGCTGCTGAAATGCCGGATGCTCCTATATTCCGGGGTAACCCGGGCTTTGTGCCTTCTGACGGAAGCGGACTCAATGACCTGCTCAAAAGTCCCTGGATGATGATCCACCCGCCCATACTTTTTGTCGGATTTTCAATGATGACACTGCCTTTCTGTTTTGCACTGGCAGCACTCTGGAAGCAAAAATATAATGAGTGGGTAGGTCCGGCACTGCCATGGACACTCAGTTCCAATGTGGCATTATTGACTGCCATCTTCCTTGGGGGATACTGGGCATATGTGACCCTTTCGTTCGGAGGATTCTGGGCCTGGGACCCGGTAGAAAATGCATCCCTGGTACCGTGGCTGATCGGTACGGCAGGTATCCATACCATGATCATTCAGCGTAAGAGCTCAATTGCACAGAAATCGTCTATTTTGTTTGCCATACTGGCCTATATGGCGGTGGTATATGAGACCTTTCTGACCCGGTCGGGCATATTGGCCGATGCTTCCGTTCACAGTTTTGTGGATCTGGGATTATATAATCAATTGCTGATATTCATGTTGTTCATCAGCGGCGTGGGACTGGGAATGTTCTTCTGGAGATATAAAGAGCTCCCGAATCCGGAAAAGGAATCCAAAATACTTAGCCGGGAGTTCATGACCTTTACCGGTGCGGTCCTGCTGCTCGTCCTTGGAATTGTTATTATACTCGGAACTTCATCCCCGATCATCGGAAAGCTTTATACGGCAAATCCTACTCCTCCGGAGATCTCTTTCTATAATGAATGGAGTATGCCGATAGCTATTATCATGGCTGTATTTACGGTACTTGGTCAATACCTGTTCTGGAAAAAGTATGATGCTGAATCGCTTGCCTCCGCTTTGATCAACCCCTTGCTGATCACCAGTGCCCTGACTCTGGTCTCCATCATATGGGGTAATGTCCGCGATATCTATTACATGATCTATTTGTTTGCAGGCTTTTTCGCGATCGTAGGAAATACTTTTGTGATGGTTCGTTTACTGAAGCAGAAACCAAAGCTGATCGGCGGATCACTGACACATATAGGATTTGGAATGCTTTTGGTAGGTGTACTTGCCTCCTCCGTTTATAATTCACCTTTGCTTGATGAGAATACATCCAATTATAATGCAGCGGTGGAGCGGGGAGAGGTCAAAGATGAAATGGGCTTCACCGTCAAACAAAAACAGAACAGTTTTCTCCTGAATCTGGATCAGCCTAAGGTGATCAATGGTGATTACGTGGTTACCTATGAAGGATACAGCACCGAAGATCAGAATCGCCCCGGACAACAAACTTACCGTCTGAAATTTGAACCGGTTAATGGGGGGAATACCTTTTATATGAATCCTGAACTGTATCCTATGCTGACCAGCTCGAACGCACAGGCGACTCAATGGTCAGTTGATCCGGATGTGAAGAGTGGACTGCTGAGTGATATCTATTTGTATGTGGCTGGTTCGGCCTATGTTGAGCAGCGTAACAAGATGCAGGAAAGGCGTAACCAGTCTGTTATGCAGAATGTAGCAGCCAGAGACACCTCTGAAGTTCCTTCTGAGCAGACCATAACCTTCACCCGCGGTCAGACCGTAGAGGTAGGTTCCTTTAAGATCAAATTTGTGAATTATGCCGCTACGGATACCACTGAATTACCTCCTAACACTACAATCGGTGTGAAAGCAGAGCTGGAGCTGATCCATCCGGCCAGTGGAGACCTGGTGACCATAGAGCCGCTCTTCGCGGTATTCTCAGAAGAAGGTCAGAGTTATATCTACTCGCCTCCTGCATTTGTACCTCAGTATGATCTTGAATTCCAGTTCACCAAGATCAATCCGGAACAGAACAGCATCGATATTACCATAACCGGCCTGGAAGAAGAGTACCAGGAAGAATGGGTGCTCATCGTAGCCGAGAAAAAGCCGTTCATATCCGTAGTCTGGGGAGGTACCTTCCTGCTGATGATCGGATTCAGCATTTCCATTTTCCGCCATTGGGGAAGGGAGCGCTTGAAATCGTGAAAAGCTTAATGCTTTTTTGATATTAAAGACGAATACGGTTGATTAGTCTTATGAAACATTCAATGCCATCGTTAATTATTAATTGTTATTCGGTGATAAGAAGTCATTCTGAAAACTTTATTCGATATTCTTTACTCCTTATTCTGATGTTAAGTCCTGCTCTTTTACATGCTCAGAATTTAACCGAAGAAAAAGAGCTTCCTAGTCCGCGTGGTGCTTTTCTGCGATCTCTTGCTGTACCGGGATGGGGGCATTATTATGTAGATCGGAGCGACTGGACCCGGGGTAAATACCATCTGGCTTCTGATGTGGTCCTCATACTTTCATATGTAGGGCTGAATACCCGTGCTAACTACCTGGAAGATCAGTTATTTACTTATGCGAACAGCAGAGCCGGCACCAGTCTGAAGGGAAAGAACAGAGATTACCGCATCGCTATTGGGAATTACAACAGTTTGTCGGATTATAATAACGCTCAGCTTCAGACCCGTAACTGGGATCGTCTTTTTCCTGAAACCGCTGAATTTCAGTGGGAGTGGCAAGAGGCTGCAGACCGAAACCGATACCGTGATAAAAGAGAGACCATTGACCGTAATCGAGGTCAGCTGCCGACCCTACTGGGCCTGATGGTTGCGAACCGGTTGATCAGTGGATTACACGCATTTGTTCAGGCCAGAAACATGGGGCAGAATATTCCGGAGGCCGGTTTGACTTACCTCAATGAATTTGGTCAGCCCGGGGTTACAGCTCATATCCGTTTCAGATTCTGATCATGTCCCGTTATAAGCTTACCATAGAGTATGATGGAAGTAAGTATTCGGGTTGGCAGGTGCAGCCTAATGCGCTCACGGTTGAAGAAGTACTGGAAAATGCTTTCTCGACCGTAATTCAGCAGGAGGTCGACTTGATAGGTCAGGGTCGCACCGATGCAGGAGTACACGCGAGGGGACAGGTGGCGCATACCGATCTCCCCGACGGAACGGATATCGATCTCCTGATTCATCGTGTAAACGGCATGGTTGGCGATCATATCGCCATCCTGGAGATCGAAAAGGCTGCAGAAGATTTTCACTGTCGGTTTGATGCTCTGGGAAGAGAATATGTGTATCAGGTGATCGCAAATAAACACCCGCTGTTGATGGACCGGTCATGGTATGTATATCAGCAGACAGATCCTGAATTACTGTGGAAATGTTCGGAGCTGATACTTGGTGAGCATGATTTTGGTGGTTTTTCAAAGACCAACGAAGATAATTACACGACACTTTGCACGATCCAGAAAGCCGAATGGCAGATAGAAGGAGAGCGATGGGTTTTTACTATTAAGGCCAATCGGTTTTTAAGAAATATGGTCCGCCGCCTGGTGGGATCAATGGTTTGGGTGGCACAGGGGAAAATGAGCACTGAGACCTTTGAGGATATTCTTAAGAACAGCGGAAATGAAGATCCGTCCTATACAGCACCGGCGCAGGGACTGATTCTTCAAAAAGTTTACTATTAAATCGGAAAAAAGCTTGAATGTGGACAAACATTCTGCTTATATTTGTCGCCCCGTTAAAGGGACAAATGGTCCGGGCAGTGTTCGGATCATTCTTTATTGAAAGACATTACATTCCTCGGTAGCTCAGAGGCAGAGCAAGCGGCTGTTAACCGCTGGGTCGTAGGTTCGAATCCTACCCGGGGAGCCAAGAAGCCTCAGATCATTGATCTGGGGCTTTATTATTGAATATATTCAAAGGCTGCTCATTAAGATTGCTTTAATACCATTTACCTTATCATTTATTACCGGCAGTCTCCCTGATACGCAACTTCATAATTGCTATCAAAGCACTCAATGAGCCGGTCCAGTACATTCAGGTTCTGAGGGCTTTCCACAAAACCGTCGGGCATGCTTATGCTGGGGTTGTCTCGTAAGAACTTTCTGCGGGCCTCTTGTTCTTCTTCGGATACCGGGATAGCTGCGAGTTGATCTCTGACCTCTTGTAAGGAGTTTAGGTCACGTTTTAGAAATGAAATAGAACCTTTGACATAGAGTTGCCAGAGCCATTCATCGTCCGTCAGAGCAGCTTCATCCGCTATTAAATTAGTTTCAAATAATGCGACTGCATAGGGATAGTTGCCTATGTTTGCAGCAAGCTGACCTGCATGCCATCGAAGTGTTTTAAGTTGATTTAGGGAAGTATGTTTATGAAATATAATATAGTACTCGATTAGTGAAAGTGCTGTATTTTCACATCCATCATTTTCTGAGATAGCACGCCATCCTCCTGAAAAGTCCTGATCAAAATCTCTGTAGGACAGTTTTATCAGGTCATTAAATAGGGTACCGTTAATACCACATTCGATAAATGCTTGTTGATCTTCCACAGGAATAACAGAAAACAAGCCCGATGTTTGAGTGGGTACTATTTTCTTTTCACCTGCAGTACAGGAAGTCAGAATTACAAAAAGTAAAAGTAAAGTGGATTTCTGGTATGTCATATTTAGAGGACTCAATATCCTTCTTATCTAGTTAAGCTTTTCCTCCATGGCAATCAGATCATCCATCGTAAAGCTTGTATTCTCTCTGTAATTGGATTTACAGTACGCAAGAGCTTTTTTACCTAACTCTAATGAGGTTTGATGTTCAACAGAGAGCTTCGCGATCTTATGATTGATACTCAGAGCACTTTTTTCAGGGAGTACTTCAATGCTTCTTTCCAGAAAATCTATAAGCTCATCTATTTGGTCTGTTTTCTCATAAGAACCAATAGGCTGTCTGAGCATATTTCTGTACATCCTTTCAAAATGATCGGGATATTCCTCGACGTATTGATCATAGTTTTCTAATGCATCATTATAATATTCAATGGTCTTATCATAGGCCTCCATCAAATAATAATGATTGGCGATATTTATAGGGTCCATCCCCTTACCTAAAAACAATTTATGCTCTGCTTCTAAAGCGATGAGACGCTCATATTCATCCAGTTTTTTATTGGTGAGGATGTCCATTAAGTAGTTTTCCAGATCAGAGGGATTGATGGTGCCCTCCAGCCCATAATTATCTTTTAGATCATTGAGGTAGTTCTCGCTATAGTCTGTAAATTCGGGAAAGGCGGTAATGGCATAATAATCCTTAAAGACAAATCTCAAACCGTCAAACAAGGAAACCGGAACAATGCTCATGTGGCTAGCTGCATAAGTCTGATTCTGTAGCTCTACGTTCGGGTTTGGATGGTTAGCATAGATCTCTGCGAATTCGTTGCCAAACCTGGGTCTTTCAGGGGAATCGAAGGTAGCATTCCCAATGAAATAGTAGATGTTCTTTCCTTCATAGCTGTTAAAGAAGTCAGCCAGCCGGTCCCTCACATCCGTATTAAAACTGGTGGACATACTGATAAAGCCACGGAAAGGATTATTTTCGGACATCATCAGAAAATGATTGTATTCGGCTCCGTTGGAGTGTCCGATCATAGCATTAAAGCCGGAGGTGCTGTAGGTAGAGTCCATATAAGGGAGTAATTCCTCGTGCAGGTATTCCATGAATACTTTTCCGCTTTCCGAATCATGCACATCCAGATCATCGTTTCTTCTATTATGATGGATTCCAACCAGGATGGACTGAGGGATAAGATTAAAATAGGTTTCCGAAAGTCCGTCCAGGTAATTAGCAGCGACATTAAAATTAACGTTTGATCCGTCAGTTATATAAATTACCGGATAGCTTTTTTCTTCGGAGTAATCTTTGGGTACATAGATCTTAATTGTTCTGTCCTGATCCATCACTTCGGAAGGAAAGGTAATTTCTTGAAGTCGTTCGGTTTGCTGTGCAAGGACCGGACTGGCAGTTATAAATAGCAAAAGTATTGTAATAACAGATTTCATTATGCCCTAAATTTGATTCTGGATTTAATTTCGTGACTGACTACGGAGATATGCTGTTGAGGTTTCAATGCAGTATCGGAACTGGACTGAGTTCTGACTGAAATCTTTTTTTCCCATAGAGCTTTGAAAGGGGCATTCAGATGAAGATGCCATTCGTTTCATAAAAAACTCTCATCTCAAAACCTTTGTAACCCAGGCGCGGCTGACGCCAAACTTCCGGGCAATAGGCAGCCCTGTTCTTAACCTTCCCGGAGTCCAGTAATCTCTGGTACAGCCTGGCTTGCCCAGTGGGGGGAGAACTCCCTTTCTTGGTTAACAGAGTCGGATTGTTTACAAAGGTTCGAATTAGCCAGAAAAGGGTAGACCTCAGCGAACTTATGCCAGTCTATTTCGAACTGATAACCTTTCGGACCTCTGTTTAGAGTCTTAAGAGCCTATATTATAGTAAACAAAATTCGCAAGTCTGTGACTTCCGGGAAGCCAAAAAGCCTGATTCGCGTAAGCGGGTCAGGCTTTATTATGACAGAATAATCAGCAAAGGCACACGGATGACGTTATTGCAGTTGATTTATTGAATTTAAATCGGTTTTGCCCAATCTGAATCTCTTACTAAAATAACATAGTCTAAGTACTCGGCGGTGTTTCGGTCATCACTGGCGTGCATAAGCGGTCCCATCGGTAACAGCTGCATCATGCTTAGCAACCTTTTACTTTCTTTGTAGGGTGAGTTTTCGCCATTTAGTTTAAAGATCGTGGTGGTACCGGCGGCAGTAAGACGTTTAAGGTCTTCAATACCATAAAGATAGGACATCCAGATACTATCATGAGAGACGGATACCCGGGTCTGAGGGGCATCATCCTGCAGAAAAGAGGGAAGTGTACTGCTGGTGATCGCCATATGACTGTCAGTAAATATGAAATTTGCTGCCAGTAAATGTCCTTTAAACCAATCATCTTTCCGGATAAGACGACTGGCCATCGCTTCATACCCGCCTTTTAATGGGGCTTTGAGTGTATGACCAAGTCCGAAATACCCATATACATTTTTGTTTTTCAGCCCATGTAATTCATAAAGATCCAGAGCGTTCTGGGTCAGTACTTCTTCCCGGTTAGTCCTGGCTATGAAATAATTTATATTTTTCAGGATCAAGCCCAGCTCTGAGTGAGCGTCATTAGTCCCGGTAAGAGCTTGCTGCCCTTCAATTATTGGCAGCAGTTGTTCTTTAATATTCAATAGATTGGTGGAATCCTCCAGGTCAGGGTTGATCTCCCAGGATTGGTTTGGAAATAACTCAGACAGGTGCGCACTCAATAGTTCCGGATCAGATATACCATTGTTCCCGATGTAGGTAAATCCTTCTCCAATTTGATAGATCTCACGAAGTTTTTTGAACCGTTGGATATAATCCAGGTTACTTTGACCCGGCCGGACTACCCAGGTACTTAATATCCTCTTAAGCAAAGAATCGGATCCGGTCTCATTAAAACGGTTCATGAAATAGGCCTGACTCATATCCATTTCGAGAAGATAAGTGTCGAAGTCATGGTTCTGATGGAGGAAAGCAAAGAGCTCATGATCCAGTTGCTGGGGAATCTTGAATCCGTGGATCTCACCTACCATAAACAGATGATGATCATCGAGGTCCTCAGTCAGGATCGGAAAATCCGGGTCCTTGCCGATCCCTACGGTCTGCATATTCTTTTTCAGATAGGGGATGAAGTCGTTACCTCTCAGATATTCACGTCCCTGAAAGAAACTCCAGGAAACTAAAGGGATCATTAAAATACCGATCAATATTTTATAACGTAATTTCATTGCTACGAGGGTTAATTTTGAGTTGAGTCAAAGCTCATAACTCTGGAGGAATCAACCAAAAGCAAGGGATAAAAACCAAGGTTTTCGTGCCCGATTTGAAGGGTCTGGGGCGAAATTGAAAAATCAGGGACGGGATTGAAGGTGTTTTTTAAGAGCCGTGAAATATTTTGGAGATACCGGTACTTCCTCAGGGTAATGATCAAGTATGGCTGCGCCTTTTCGGCTGTTGCCAGATAGTTTTTTTATATATGCTGTGTTAACCAAATAGGAGCGATGTATTTGCCGGGCTTTGGGAAGCTGATCCACAAGTCCGGAAAGAGTGCCTCGAATAACGTGGTGCTCAGTATTTCCGTCAGAGCCCCGTACATAGATATCCAGATAATTAGAATCAATAGTGGCCAGCACAAAATCCGGCCATTTTATGTTAAGCTGTTCATCTGAATTTTGTCCTGTGATCTTAATTTCCTCTCCTGCACTAATTGTCTCATCAAATGTAATCTTACTGAAGCTAAATCTTAGGTAGGCCCATAAGGGAACAAAGAGCGGGGCGAAAGGAAGAGCATAATAGAGTCCCCAGTTTGCCATACTTCTTAAATCAATGATGGCATCATTAAACACCAGGCTGTGATATAAATACGCCATCACCGAAATCATGATCATACCGAAAGTAAGGGCTACTATTTCATCCAGCAGAAACCATTTTTTATCTCGCTGCTTGAACCGAACTAATTCCAGATAATGAGCGATCATTATTGCGGTAAATACACAAAAACCGTACCCACTCAACCCCAGGACTTTAAGCGGGGCATCGGCAGAGGTGTCAAAGGGCTGCAGAAAAACCTGTATAAACACCAATAGCAACGACATAGCCAGCGCTATGATCAGGCTATGCTTCCAGGAGGATGTGAATGGAATTTCTTTGTTTAACTGAATCACGTCAATAATGATACAAAAAATGAAAACGAATAAGAATTTCAGCGAAATATATGATTATCATTAAACTGTATCTTACACAGCTCAGTGAGCTTGCCTCCAATGTTCCCAATATTGCCTATACACTCGCAAAAGCATTCTGTCCACAATAGCTCCTGCAAACTTGATCCTTAAAGTCAAGTATTTGGCAGTTTAAGCTAATATTACGGCTGCAAATATTCAGTAGTCCATTTATCAGCTTCGTTGGTGTACAAAATCCTTGTATGCAGTCGTTCATCGCTAAATTCTAGGAATTCGATACGTTTTGGTATGACACAAAATCCACCCCAGTCTTTTGGGCAGGGGATCTCTTTATCTTGAAACTGGAGTTTTACTTCTTCTAACTTCTTAATAAGGCTTGCAGGATTATCCAGAGGTTGTCCCTGTCTACTAGCCCAAGATGTAAGCTGTGATTCCCGAGGGCGTTCATGAAAATATTTACTTGCTTGCTCAGGCGAAATTTGATCTGCATTACCTTGAATGCGAATTTGAACTTCTATTATTGGCCACCAAAAAGTCAATGATACTTTAGGAACACTGTTAATTTCATCCCCCTTCCTAGTTGATAGAGGTCCTGTAATTATGAAACCCTTGTCATTGATGTCTTTAAGGGCAAGAAAACGAGCATTAGGGTAACCATCTTTTCCGATTGTTGATACACAACATGCACCAGGGATATTGGCCTGAGCCAGGGCATTTTCTTTACTATAGAGTTCTTTAAAATATTCTAGTGGATTTTGTCTCACACCATTGAATTTAGAGGTTTTAGCTTTTCGTACAACGGTCTTGTATTTGAAAAGTAGCTGACTTGTAGGTGCTATTTTTTAGATACGTTGTTGTGTGGTGTACTAATTAATTAAATAACTTTTTTAAACCATACATTTCCAATACGTCCATTTGAAATTCTTAAACCCATAAAATTCCCTTTTTCATTTCTATTTATTTCAACAGTTCCTACGGGCCAATTACCAGAAAAAAAGTAATAAATAGGCTTAAAAAAGATACTCTTGCTTTCATAATTATTTTATGTTGAGGATAAATTGAAGTCATCGGAATTAAGGTCAAAGTTCGTTTTCTGATGAAGTCAGGTACATCATAAATGGGTCCTTCAATGGGGCTTCCAGTGGAACTGAACTACTCCCCGCGTCTGATGTTTTGTTATTCGGATAATTCAGACAGTACAATCTTAGCTATTTCACGGGTAACTACTGTTGGAGAATTGCAATCACAGTTACTAAAACCAACTACATAAATATCCTGATCCGGCAAATAGACTCCCATAGACTTGAACCCAAAAATACTACCTCCATGCTCTCTGACCGGTTCACCATCCCATTCTTTCAGGTGCCAGCCGAAACCATAAGTAGTGTTTTCACCATTTGTCAATGTCCCGGGAGTAAAAGCTTTCTGAAGTGTTTCATGACTTAGTAGTTCTTCTGAATTCAGAGCGTTTTGCCATATCAGCATATCGTCAACCGTAGACATCAGGGAGCCGGAAGCATAGGGTATATTCAGACTAACCCACATTTTATTAGTATAACCACCGCGGTCATGATAACCGTACGCTCGGTTTTTGATCAATTCCCTGTCTGATGCATACCTGGAATTAGCCATTCCCAACTTGCCAAAGACTTTTTGCTCGATGAAGTTTTCATAGCTCATTCCCGAAACGTGCTCGATGATGTAACCCAGTACCACATACCCGGAATTATTGTACTCAAATTTTTCTCCAGGACTAAACTCTATAGGTTCATTCTTAAAAAAATCAATTAACTCTTTTGGAGACATATCTTTTCTTGCGATCTGCATGATCGTTTTCATTTTGGTGAAATCTTTTATACCAGAGGTATGATTCAGTAAATGCCGGAGTGTGAGACGGTCTCCTTGAACGGGAAAATCAGAGATATAGGTTCTTATATCATCTTCTAGGCTTAGTTTTCCTTCCTCTTCCAGTATCAGTATTCCAACGGCAGTAAACTGCTTGGTCATAGATCCAATCTGGAATACCTTGTTCGGAGTCATGTCAACATCAAGTTCCAAATTGGCTTTCCCGAATGCTTTCCGATAGACTGTTTTTCCATCTTTGGCAACCAGGAAGACAGCACCGGGACCTTCTGGATCGAAGATTTCATTCAGTTGATTATCGATGTTACTTTCAAATGACTGGGCATGAAGATCGGTTTGTGGATTTAACCATAGTACCGATAAAAGCAAGAAGCTAAGTAGGTGTTTTAAGGTGTTTTTTATATTTAACTGCATGTCATGAGTTTTATAAGGCTTCTATTAATATTTTCTTTCTTGTTAAATTTGACCACGATAGCTCTTATAAACTTGATCCCTTGAGTCAAGTATTTGGCAGTTTAAGCCAGGCCGTTATTTAATCTGGGAAAGGACTCGTTGTTTTATGAGGCTGAAATCAATCCAATATATATTTCCCATTTCTTCTTCTTCGCTTACCAATCCTCTATGGAAAAATAAATACCTGCCATCAGGAGATACGCTTGCAGTGAACTCACATAGCTCGGTATTGACCAGAGGGCCTAGGTTTTGGGCCTTAGTCCACTTTCCTTTTTTGTTGAAGCTAATGTATAGATCGCAACTACCATGACCTGAACTATCGCTCTTGCCATCAAAAATGATATAACTTTCATCAGGAGCAATGTAGGGATGGGCGATAGACTTCAGTCCGGGCAGGTTGATTTCCTTGCCCATTTTATTCCTGCTATTGTATGTTTCTTCTTCATAGATTGAGTGGTAGATGCCTTCCTCTTTTATTTCGCCTTCCTCTCTAATCCATGAGGTATAGTATAGATTGCCATTTTCAGCAGAAGTAAGATACATGGCAATGTTTTCTAGAAAAGGCCCATTTATTGGAACAGGCTCACCCCAGTCGCTCTCTGTTATTTCACTGTACCACTGATGCAATCCATTACTTTTGCTTGAATTGGGCAATGGGCGTAGACTCCCAAAGTAAAGCCGGTTTCCTCTAGGATTAATATGAGGTTCAAAGTCCCAGCCTTCATCTGTAGTAAAAAAGGCGGGTGTGGGAGTTGACCAGGCACCATCCGTAAGCTTCATGTGGTAAATGATATTGTCTTCCCCGGGTTTTCTTCGGGTGAATAATATTTCGTTCATCTCCGGGCTGAAAGTAATGGCAAATTCAAAAGCATCGGTTGAAATGATCCCTTCCCCAAAAATGATGGCTGAGTCGCCGGGGATCTGTTCATTAAGCAGATGCAGTGGGGAAACCTGACGGTTCTGACAGGAAGTAAAAAGGATGATCAGGGCGACAAAAAGTGTCAAGGACTTTAGGTTCATGCTAATATTTGAATAATTAGAAATTGTGATAATAATGAGGGTGAAGGCTGATCAAATCTTTGATTTTGTTGATGTACTGTAAACCGGAATGTTTGTAAGACCATGCTTTAAGTGCATAAACCTAACCGTCCTTTGTAGCGGCACGTATTTTCAATGCCCGTGCATCACCCTTTTTGGCAGGATAACGAATCGCATGACGGATAAGCCACTGCAGATCTTTGGACTTACTATCCTGCAGCCAGCGTTCACAGGTTGCAAATACAACTTCCGGATGATCTTTTGCAATGTCTCCAAGATGGTTGGCAACACTGCGACGAACATATAGGGAGTTATCGCTTTTTAGTGCTTCTAGTATATGTAATGTTGTCTGCGGGTTGGAGATGAACGAGGGAATGCGTTTACCCCAGGGAAGTCTCGGGCGCGTGCCCTCGGAGCATAGCCGCCTTACATGTGGATTGGGGTCGTTTAGCCACACCGATATTTGTGACAGCGTGTGCTCTTGCTGCCGGATAAGGAACGTACGGATTGCGAATTCTGAGGTAAATCGGGTGGTCAATGAGTGCAATGCTTCCATTGATGTTTCAAAGGGATCTTTGCCATCATTGTACTTCTTGTCCTGGCCGTATTCAGAAATGAAAAAGCTGTGTGGAAGATAGAAAAACTCTGCCAGCCCAAATTCTTCTGCTTCAGTTTTTGCGGGTGTAAAGGATGCAGTAATGATGGTAATCGCCTCAGAATAGCTTTGGGGGAGGAATTGATGCAGGATCTTTGCAATGTGCTGGCCACGCTGCATTAACCCAAGCGATTCAATGCCGGTCAGCGCAGACTCACAGAATGATTTGGCTTCAAAGTCTTCGTGAACGTACAGAATGTTTTGAGCTAAGCATTCAATGGCCTCTTGATTGAGCAGATCCTTTAGAGGCCTTCCCTTTTGAATTGATCTCGGTGCAGTAGGGATTTTGGGTAGTCGTAAGGTCATCTTGCTTCCTGCTACTAACATGATTTATGACAAAAGTACTGTTCTGTTTTCTTGAAGCCCATCTTTTTTATCATCACTAATGCTTAACAGAACAAAGGCTCCAATGCCAATATCGGCGGCTAAACAGGCTGTGGCATACCAATCGGGGATAAACTCAACCCGACCAAAATGGGCGGCGTCCCAAAGCGCATGTAATATACAGCCAAGCCACAATACCGAATTTGACTGCCGTGCTTTAAAAGCAAAGATCAACCAAAGGATAGAGCCAACAACTTGAATGATTAAATCGGTTTCTGATTCCCCATAACGTATCCAGTTAGCTATATAAACCAGCTGTACTATTGCCAGAAAGGCAATAATCAGATTTCTATTGGTGCTGCCTTTTTTCCAGGAGGAATCAGGTAATACCACTAAACCAATGGTCAGATATAAAAATCCCATCATAGACCAATAACTGGGATTGTCTAAATGAAATATTGGCCAATCAGGAATCACTGCCAGAGCAGCAGTCGTCGCTAAGAGAAGCAGAAGTTTAGGTTTGCTCATGTTGAGATATTTTTGTGGAGTGTAGTTCGGGTATCCTTATGAATAATCAGCGAGTTGCTCCTTCGTTTCCAATAAGAAGTTTGTTACGGTGTTAATGAGGTCCTGATTCCAAAGGATACGATAGTGGCCATAACCTTTGGTAATGAATAGCCTGCTTCGATGATTTGCTTTAGCTACTCTGTATGCATTATCAACCGATATGATCGTGTCATTTTCATCATGTATGATGAGGGTATCCACACTTAGAGCAGACAGTATTGTGTGAACTTCAGCTTCTTCAAAGGATAGATCCAGCTGCTCTTCAATAAAACTCAAGAAGGCAAATTCCTGAGTTTTTGATAACCCGAGAAACCGGGTAAAAGCAGTGACTATATCAAGCATTCGGTCAGGTGCACTGATGGATATGAACTTTTGTATCTGTAGCGGTCTGACTTCTCTCATTGCTAACATTGCAGCCGCTGTCCCAAAGGAATGCGACAAAATGATCTCCGGATTGAATCTCTGAATTATACCTACAATAATTTGCTGATAATCCCTTAGCGTACATTGGCTGCCACTACTGCTATAGTGAGCAGGAGCATTGGGTGCAATGATATTGAAACCTTGCTCAATAAGGGGTTGAACAAAGGCTTCCATGTTTCCCGCATTACCTTCCCAACCATGAAGGAGCAGAACGTAAGGCCCTGAATTTTTGGAATATTCATAATGAGAGATAGTATACTCATCTATAGTTAGCTTAGAGTTGGATTGACTCAATAAATCCTTTTCCCTGTTACGAACCTTTTGATGAGAAGGAGTTGTAAACAGTTTGAATAGAGAGGAAAGGGCATACTTAGTATTTATGCTAAATAAGCATTGATATTTAAATCTCAGTAAAGGGAGAGCCAGGTCTTCGATCTTCATTTAGAAGTATGTGGGATGAAAAAATAGGAGCATTATATGTATCTGTTTACCTATCATGAATTTTAAACGTGTTCTTTCGTATTAGCCTGCAAGTAATTTTTATAGGCTACCTCAGCAGATTTAATGAAGCTGTCATGCTCAGGTTTCCAACCGATCATTTCAGATCGTTCTTTGGTAACCAGAATATTCTTAAGCATGTGATCTGCAAACCCTCCCAAGCGTTCTTTCGCCGTACCGTGAGGAACTCTAAACGGTGTTCCTCCCTGTAGTTCAGATACCTTTTTTAGTACCTCCCCGATGATGACCGGTTGGTCATCCACTGCATGAAAAATTCCTTCCGCTTGTTTAGTGAGGATCATCTCATAAAGCCGGACGACATCATTAACATGTACGAAAGGCCAATGATGGATCTGTGAACCGCAATACGGGATATTACCCTCATCATTTGCAGATAAGCCCGGCCAGAGGTAGCAACCAGATCCACCATAAACAAACCCCAAGCGAATCACAGCAGAGGGGGTATCAGCAGCAAGGATCAGAGATTCGTGATCATTCCACCAGTAATGCCCGTCAGGGAGTGATTCTTCTTTTATAATCATACCGGGCTGGTGACTTGTGTATAAATTACCGGTGTATAGGGTGTATGTACCTGATTCAATGAAAGTCTCGACGGCAACACGATCAATATCCCTGCGGCCGGTATCAGAACCATACTCCATGGCGAGATGAAGTATGACATCGGCCTCAGCAAGATATTCCCGGTACGAGGTAGGATCTTCGAGCGAGCCATTTATCCAATTAAGATCATCATGTGCGAAGTCCTGATCGCTGCGAGTGAGGGCATATACCTGATGGCCTCTCTCTAGAAAATAGTACAGGCAGTGTTGGCCCACGTAGCCGGTTGCTCCGGTTAAAAATAGCTTCATGAAATTACTGTTTTGTATTTGAACGGTTGTATAAATATTGGCTGGCAGCGTCACTCATCTTTCGGTAATTATGCCCAATGCCCGGTACCGTTACGATCTGCCAATTGAATTCAAGTTTGCTGTCAGACGCAATTTTTTCAGAAAACTGGTAAAAGAAGCGACCTCTTTCCAGGCGGTGTGCTCCCTGCCGATCGGCACTTTTACTGATCAGAAAAGTACCTCTGGTTTCATCTGCATTATCCTCCTCACCCAGAAAGACAATCAGCTTATTACGGAAAGCTGCTTCCAGGTTTATGCTGGTATCGGACAAGTTGCCGATACCAAATGGGTAATTAAAATGCATTGAGGGAAGGGTATAGAAACTCGCATTTGAGGCAAGAATACGGCCCACTTTCTCGCTGGAATAAAACAGCCCCATCCGGTGCAAAATATGCCCGCCGGCTGAATGCCCAAACAGATCGTAGGTTTCCCTGTTTGATTTAAGTTCATTTTTGACAAGCTCAAAGATCCGGTCAAATTGTGGATAGATCCATTGATCCGGGCTATTACTGATCTTGTACCGGTAATTCTGTTCATTAAGCTTAGCCTTATTAGTGCCATCTATATATTCTACATTATCCATCAGGTTGGAAGAATGAATAAGCCCTCCTAAATGATAAGCTTCAAAATTATAATCTCTTTCTGAAAAGGAAGGAGAGAGTACAAGTACATCATATTTTTCAGAAATCTGAATCCATGCATCCCGGTAGTCATCAGCATTCCGTCCGGCTCCCGGAATAACCATTACTATTTCTGAGTTTTCGTTATAACTCTCAGGCATGTGATAATACACCTGGATGGTCTTTGTAGAGTCTCTGTCATCGGAAATAATAAATTTTCCGGATCCTTCTTCTAATTTAATTTTACCCGTTTCAGGTCTGACTTCAAGCTCCATACCGCAGTAGTGACACTTTCCTGAAGAAGTAAACTCAAGAGTATCACATTCCTGACCACAGGGAGGACAGGTATAAAGTTCGGGAAAATGGAATGCTGGTACAATTAACCCAAAGATGACAGTGATAGATAATTTATAAATGAATGACATGGTATTATTCCTGATGGAGTTAAAATTACCGGGCACATAAGCCCGGCAATTTGATGAGGGTATGGATTATTACGTGCTTTGTTTCACATTGTGCTTACTTTTTGTTCCCAGACTCCCGTCTCAGCCGTTTTGGCAGCATACTCGGAAAAATCTATGGGTTTACGCCCCAGTACTCGTTCTACATCATTGCTTACGACCTGGTTTTTAGGATTCCCAAGTACTTCCTGAAACAGATATTCAAATAACCAGATATAATCTGCAGGAAGACCGGCCATCTTCATGCCCTCAGTATATTCCTGAAGTGTAACGGGTTTAAATGAGATCGATCTTCCGGTAGCTTTTGCAATTTCGTTTACCGCTTCCTCAAAGGTCAGGGTCCGGGGTCCGGTCACTTCATAGGTTTGGCCGTTATGTTCATCACTGATAAGTGCGGCAGTAACCACGTCGGCAATATCACCGGTATCAGTGAAGGGTATTCTTGCATCCGGCATAGGCAGGGCTACTTCCCCAGTCAGTACAGGATCCAAAAAGAAGCTTTCACTGAAGTTCTGATTGAACCAGGATGCACGGACCAGTGTATAATCCATACCGGAACTGGCAACCAGGTCTTCACATCGTTCGGCTTCCTTTTCTCCTTTCCCGGACAAGAGCACTACTTTTTTTACTCCTTCTCGTTTTGCCAGTAACATCAGTTCCCTGATGGCCTCATACGCGCCCGGTACTGCAAGGTCCGGATAGAATACCACGTACATTCGATCGATTTCCTTTAGCACATCACCCCATGTGGAAGGGTCTTCCCATTCAAAAGCAGGGGAGCTGCTTCTGGATCCTATACGTACATTTAATCCTTTATCTTCAAGATTGGATACTACTTTACGGCCGGTTTTACCCGTTCCGCCAATAACTAGATAATTCTCTTTCATAATATTTAGGTTTTTGAAATGGTTCTTATTGCTTTAAAATGGTGTTGAAAACCTATCGGATATTGATAAACCCGATAGATCAATTAAAACTTGAATCAATCTGCTTTAGAGAGTTTTGCTTTCTCAACTGTACTTGCCAGCTCTTCAGTGGTATATACATGACTTGAGATCATCCTGAAATTGGTTTGAGCCGCTTGATTGCCATCCAGTCCGGGAAGGATTGCAGATGCCGTAGCATCACTGACCACGGCAACTTCAAATCCATCCTCAATGAGTTCCCTCATGTGTGCTTCAACACAAAGGTTACCGGACATTCCGGCGATAATAACTTTATCGATCTTCTGCTTTCTGAGCTGCAGGCTAAGGTCATTTTGCTCCGGACCAAAAACCTTATGAGGTCCGACTACTGTGACATTATTTTGTTCGATATATTTTTTGTACACGTTCAGAAAATCAGCACCGGAATTCTCAAATCCTTCGGTAGAGAGCTGGTCACCACGATCAAACATGTTGATGTTATGCATAAGAACCTCTAGTGCACCTTCGAATTTCCACTGATGATCATGATGATAGTAGTAGTGTGGAGATACGAATACAGGAAAAGTGTAGTTTTCAGCAATGCGGAAAATAGTTTCCAGGTTTTCTACGGTATTATTTTCCTGAACGCTTTGCCCGACTGCGCCCCAGGCGACGCCCTCGGGACTTAAAAAATCATTCTGAGGATCAGTAATGACAAAGGCAGTTCGGTCATCAATTACAAAACCGGGCTCAGGTAATTGAGCAAGGCTGTTGGACACGATTAACAATCCAAGGATCATTATTAGGGGTATAGTTTTAATTAAATTGTTCATGATAAATATGGTTTAAGTGTTCGTAGTTAATGCGTTAGGGTGAAATATTTGTAACTGAACCAGCCATTACTTGACAGAAAAGGCCAGAAGTTTATCAGTACCGGCCAATTCATTCTGGCCAGGGGTTAACCCGGATTCAGCCCAAGGTGAGTGCTGCGATTAATAAGAGCATAAAAGAGAGCACCGAAAAAATGGTCCGGATAAGATGAAGCCGGTTCCATGGCTTCTCATAGTCCACTCTTATGGAATGCTCTTGTTCGGTACTTAACGTTGATAGCTCTACTTTATCCAGCTCATCATTCAAGGGTACATTTCCTGCTCCGGTTATTCCTACGGTTGCACCATAGAAGAGTGTAGCTGTGAGGAGCAGCCAGAATACTGTTGGATTCTCTCGGAACACAAACACACAGGCTACCTGTGCGACCAGTGAGCCCAAAAAAATGAGCATAAAGAAAGGGTTTATAATGGCCCTGTTTATGTGTTGCATCGTTTCCAGATAGGTTGTATCTGAGGCGAGCTGGGTACCTGGAATGACGGAGACCTGCCATGCATAAAAAAGACCCGCTGACAAACCTGTCAAAAGTATTGCAATAAATAAAATGATTGAATTGAGTGTTAGTTCCATATTTCCTCCTTATTTGATTCAGGGGAAATATGAAGTCAGAAGAGGAGCAGAACTTGACAGAAAATGCCAAAGCTTTATCAATTCATGCCAAATTCAGAATTTATTGGCTGTTTCGGTATTCAAGAGGAGATTGTCCGGTCCAGCGTTTAAAGGCTCTGTTAAATGCACTTTGTTCAGAGAAACCGGCTTGAAAAGCGATCTCACTAACGGTTTCAGAAGTATTTCTGAGAAGTTCCGTACTCATCTTTTTCTGGGTATCATGCACAAGCTGACGATAGGTAGTCCCTTTTTCAGAGAGTCTGCGACTGAGGGTCCGGGTGCTCATTCCAAGATGTCTTCCAATATCACCGGCGAATGGAATTCCACTGGGTAAAGCGTCTTTGATGAGCTCGGTGGTATCTCTGATAAGCTGGTCAATCACTACTTCTTCGCCGTCTGCTCGCTCTTTGAGACGTTCGATCATGAACCGATTGATGCTTTTATCGGCTTTAATAGATCGGGTATCGAGATCCTCAGATCTGAATATGAGCCTGTTATGCTTCTGTCCAAAATGGACCGGACACCCGAAAAATTCTTCATAGGGTGTTACAGTACCCGGGTTGTCATGAATAAAAGTTGCTTTCAACGGTCGGATATCTGCCCCGGTGACCTTATTTATGACTGTGAGCGCAGCTACCAGTGAGCTTTCATTGGAGATCTCTATTCCTCTCCGTGTAGCCTCCCGCAACAGGTAGATACTCCCGGTATCCCCTTCATCTTCGATCTTGAAAAGCAGGGTGTCGGTCATAAGGATAAAAAAACGCTCACAGCGTACAAACATATCCCTGGGAGACAGGCAGGTTTTCCATGTAAGGCCCAGCACCCCATAATCATCCAGCACCATCCGGCTGGCAACCCTAATGGAAAAAGCAGGCTCAAGATGCTGATCTATGATCTCATAAAGATCAAAAAACGGACCGGACGGCGCATAATTCGAGTCGTTTGTAAGAATATCTTCTACCCCCAAATGAGAATATACCTCAGCAGGCAGGCCTTCACTCTCAGCCTGGTCGACCACTTTTTTAAATATGCTTTTGATCAAAAAACTCATTTCTTTTGGCCTTAAAGAAATATTATTTACTGGGTAGCAAGTAGCATATGAATATATACTTAAAGCCTGAAATGTCAATTTAATTTACATATAATACTGACAGATGAAGATTTATATCAAAAATATGGTTTGCGACCGATGTAAACGCGCAGTCCGCAGAACATTTGAGGATGTTGGCCTGAATCCTGTTCAAATAGATCTAGGTGAGGTTGAAATAGAAGAGGAGGAGGTATCAGCGCAAAGAGAAAAGTTAACAGCAGGCCTTCATAAAGAAGGATTTGAACTGCTTGATGACAAAAGAATTCAGATCATAGAAAAGGTCAAGAATATTATTACCGATCTCATATATAACAGGGATAACGAACTTGATGTAAATCTGTCTGAGTACCTCACTGAAAGGATCTATAAAGAATACAGTTATATAAGTAATCTGTTCTCAGAGGTAGAGGGAATAACCATAGAGAAATACTACATCCTTCAAAAAATTGAGCGTGTAAAAGAACTATTGATTTATGATGAAATGACTCTCAGTGAGATCGCTTTTCAACTAAACTATTCCAGTACTGCTTACCTTAGCAATCAGTTTAAAAGTGTGACCGGCAGTACACCTACGCAGTTTAAAAAACTCCGCAACATACACCGGCACTCAATCGACGATCTGTAAATCTTATATATTTCGTCAAGAATAGTGTAACGCAAAAACTCCGGGTCTGCTGCAATTTAGGTCAGGTGAAACAGGCGGTAATGTCTGTTCCATTCACTTAACCAAAATTTTTTAAAAACGGAGTTTAAAATGAAAGATAAAGCAGAAGTAATCATCAGAGTTTTACTGGGCCTGGCATTGATCGTATTTGGTCTGGATAAATTTTTCCAATTTGTCCCTCATGGTCATGAGATGACGGAAGAACTGATAGCAGCCTACAATGGTCTGCTGGCAAACAAGTTTATCATGCCTACAGTGGGTATTGTGGAAATTATATCCGGGTTGCTATTAGTCTCCGGGCGATATCTTATCGTGGCTTTTGGTGCTATGATACCAATTGCATATAGCATTCTGGGTTTTCACATTGCAGTAGACATCCATGGTATATTGCCTGGACTGATCGTGGCCCTTTTACTTGGTTACCTGATCTGGTACCGAAGATCAGCTATTTCAAAGATCCTGAGATCGGTTGATCATGTTTGACATCATGATGTTAATTGCCAAAGTTATCGTATTGATAATATTTGGTCTGATCACTGTATCACAATTTGATTTTAAATAATGCTGGCAATTGAAACCTTCATAAAGAGCAATTCAGATTATCCCAATTTGAATTGCTTTTTATGTATTTGGAAGAGTTTATCCGCTCATAGTCAAATGGACCCTAGGTTGTCACGGTCTCTTCATACCAAACTGACTTAATATGTCAATTTCTTGGCGATTCAAGTCAAGTATCATAAGAAGCAGTCTTTTATTCTGCCCAGGGATTCAGCAGTATTGTGAATACAAATACCCCAGAATCCTATAAGATTTTGTCAGAATTGTGTAACGGAAGTTTTACATAGACAATGCAAATTGCTACCGGTCTGAGAAAGCCCAAGCAATACCTACTAACAAATAAGAAAGGTGACTTATGAACCATTCAAAGCATAACGACCACACGAATCATGGAGATCATTCACATCATGAAGATCATTCCGGTCATGATCACGAGCACCATTCCCATCACGATCACCATAAAATGATGGTAGAAGATTTTAAATTCCGGTTCTGGTGGGTGCTGGCTTTAACCATTCCGGTTATGGCTTTATCTCCCATGATACAGCAGTTCCTGAATGTAGACTGGAGGTTTACCGGTGATACCTGGATCCTCGCAGGACTATCTACCATCGTATTCTTTTTCGGAGGCTGGCCTTTCCTGACTGGCCTGAAAGACGAATTGAAAAAGAAACAACCCGGAATGATGACCCTGATCGGGTTGGCGATATCTATTGCCTACTTTTACAGTACAGCTGTGGTATTCGGCTTTGAAGGGGATCTGCTTTACTGGGAGTTATCAACACTGGTGGCCATTATGTTAGTGGGGCATTGGATCGAAATGCGCTCCGTGATGAGTGCATCCTCAGCCCTTGAGGAACTGGCAGCGTTGTTGCCGGGTGAAGCTCACAGAGTGAATGAAGATGGTTCTGTAGAGGATGTTCCGGTTGAAGAACTTATAAAGGGCGACCGCTTGCTGGTTAAACCCGGTGAGAAAATCCCAGCTGACGGAAAGGTTGTAAAAGGCAGCTCGAGTGTGAATGAAGCTATGCTGACCGGGGAGTCAAAGCCGGTTAATAAAAGTACCGGAGATGAAGTCATAGGGGGTGCTGTAAATGAAAAAGGTTCATTGACCATTGAGATATCACGCATAGGGGAAGACTCCTTTCTTTCGCAGGTGATGCAACTGGTGGAAGAGGCGCAGCAGAGTAAATCGCGTACGCAAAACCTGGCAAACAGGGCAGCTTTTTGGCTTACCATCCTTGCCATCACGGCCGGACTGATCACCTTTTTCGCCTGGATCTACTTTACCGGTCAAAGTTTTGATTTCGCGATGAACCGTACGGTAGCAGTCATGGTGATAACATGTCCGCATGCTCTGGGTCTTGCAATACCACTGGTTGTCTCCCGGTCCACAAGTATTGCTGCTTCAAATGGTTTTCTGATCAGGGACCGGGCTGCTTTTGAGCAGGCACGAAATCTGGACGCGGTGATCTTTGACAAAACGGGAACCTTAACCAAAGGTACTTTCACCGTAACAGACATTCTCAACTTCAATGAGCAGTTTAGTGATGAGGAATTGCTTAAGTATGCCGCATCTCTCGAATCTAACTCTGAACATCCATTAGCAAAAGGAATACTTGAGAAGGCAGAGGAAACGTGGGAACCCGAAGAATTTGAATCCATTACCGGAAAAGGAATAGAGGGAGTAGTCAACGGAAAATCTGTAAAAGTGGTCAGTCCGGGATACGTCAAAGAACAGAAACTGGATTATCCGGAAGATGAGATCGAAAAAACCTCATCTCAGGGGAAAACGGTTGTATTTGTTGTAATCGATAATGAACTGGCCGGAGCCATTGCATTGGGTGATGAGATACGTGAATCTTCAAAGCATGCCATACAGGCACTGCATGACATGGGTATTGAAAGCATCATGCTCACAGGAGACAACAGACAAACAGCTGAATATGTGGCCAAAGAGTTAAATATCGACCAGGTATTTGCTGAAGTACTGCCTGATGAAAAAGCCGCAAAAGTAAAAGAAGTCCAGAGTCAGGGCAAAAAGGTAGCCATGACCGGAGACGGGGTGAATGACGCTCCGGCACTGGCCCAGGCAGATGTGGGAATTGCTATTGGAGCAGGATCAGACGTTGCAGTGGAAACCGGCGATATCGTACTGGTGAAAGATAATCCGCAGGATGTGACCTCACTGGTTCGGTTATCACGTTCCACTTATAAAAAGATGGTGCAGAATTTATGGTGGGCATCCGGTTACAATATTGGTGCCATTCCTTTGGCTGCCGGCGCCTTATATGCCTGGGGAATCATACTGAGCCCGGCACTGGGCGCAGTGCTTATGTCTCTTAGTACAATAATAGTGGCTATTAATGCACGCTTTTTGAAGATGGACTGACATCAAAAATAAGGGCTGAAAAATAAATACTGAATACGAGATGTAAGATCCAGGAGGGTCTGTGCATCTAATACGAGTACTAATAACAAGTAATAATTTCTGGGACAAGAAAATGAATAATATAATACTATACGGAGCGGATTGGTGCCCTGATTGCAAACGTGCAAAAGTCTTTCTGGATGAAAATAATATAGCCTATGATTTCATAGATGTCGATATCCATGAGGAAGCGACCCGGAAAGTAGAACAGATCAATAAGGGAAAGAGGATCATCCCAACATTGATAATAAACGGGAAGTCCTATTCCAATCCTGACAACAATGAGCTGGCTTCGGTCCTCGGTATTAATGACATCGGAAGGATTGTTTTATATGGAGCGGACTGGTGCCCGGACTGCAGAAAGTCAAAATCATTTCTGGATGACAATAAAGTAAACTATCAGTACATCGACATTGAGGAACATGAGTGGGCCATTCCGATCATTACCGAGATCAATGATGGCAAGCGAAAGATCCCGACGATCGTGATCAATGATGAGCAAATTCTGGTGGAACCTGAAAATGAAGAGCTCAGATCGGCTTTAGATCTCGAACAATCTAAGGAAGAAAAAGTATTCGATGTGATCATTATAGGGGGAGGCGCGGCCGGACTTACCGCTTCGATCTATGCAGAACGGGATCGTTTCAGCTCTTTAATTCTTGAGAAGAAGACTATCGGGGGGAATGCATTTCTGACCGAAAAGATCGAAAACTACCCGGGATTTACCTCCATCTCCGGACCGGATCTTATGGACAAAATGAAAGAGCAAGCATTAGTGTATGGTGCAACCATTAAAACAGGGGAGGAGGTAACAAGTATTCAGAAAGAAAATGGAATGTTCAGGGTTACCACTAAATTTACCTCATATTGCGGTAAGTCGGTGATCCTGGCTACCGGATCCAGTTACCGCCGGTTAGGAATACCAGGTGAATCGGAGCTGATAGGTTCTGGCGTTCACTTTTGTGCTACCTGCGACGGTGCTTTTTATCGGGACAAGGATATCATTGTGGTGGGTGGAGGTAACTCTGCCCTCGAAGAAGGCATTTTTCTGTCAGGCTTTGTGAAAAGTGTCAAGATCATAACCATAGATCCGGAGTTTACAGCATCGGAAACCTATACAGAAAAGCTGCCAGGAATCAGCAATATCACAACCTATAAAAATAAGAATTCCCTGGAGTTTATAAGCGAGGACGGAAAGTTCAAAGGGTTAATGATTGAGGACAATGAGACCAGAGAACAAGAACTCATCGAGGCCGATGGAGCTTTTGTATTTATTGGATTAACTCCGAACACTAAAAGCTTTAAAGAAATCGTGGAGCTTGATGAGCGTGGGTTTATAGTTACCCATGATTTAGCTCAAACCTCTGTTGATGGAATATTTGCTGCCGGAGATTGCCGTAAAGGAGCAATTGCTCAAGTGGCGGCAGCCACGGGCGAGGGTGTTTTAGCCAGTTATGGAGTGAGAAAGTATCTTAAGTGATATTTAAAGGATAAAGATATTATGAGAAGTGAAAAAATTAGGGATAAAGGTATGATCCTCTCGCTAGTTCTTTTTCTATTTATGATGCCTGTGAGCAATCATGCATTTTCAAATGAAGTCTCTGTTGAGGTTCATTTTTCAGAGAGTGCACAGGACTTGACCAGTGATGAAAGAGACCTAATTAAAGGAATCATAGAGGAGACGGCCCATAAAAGTGAAAAACTATTCAATAGATTTCCGGATAGTATAAAGGTCGAAGTCAGTATCATTGACAGAGATTTGAGTACAGTACATGGAGTTACCGGAAGAGCTATGACTCATGATCCGGCAGGACATGTGATCGTTGAGATCTCAGAAATCCATACCGGTGGGATAGCTGGCGCCGTAGACGCTGGTTTACGTGCGGTTCTGTTTCATGAATTTCATCATCTGAGCAGGGGATGGTCCATCACTCAGAATGAATTTGGTCGGGGTATCGATATCGCTGCTGTAAATGAAGGATTAGCAGTGGTTTTTGCAGAAGAATATTCAGGAGTAAAATCTGAAGGAAATGCCTATCCGAAGGAAGTAGAAGAATGGGTGCAAGAGATACTTGAGCTTCCGGAAGATGCTGAGTACTCGACCTGGGTTTCCGGAATCCATCCGGACGGCCGAGCATATATTGGCTACCGGGCAGGGAATTATCTGATCCGAAAAGCGATGAATAAATCTGGTATGAGTATTCTGGAATTGAGTGTACTTAATCCGGAGGAGATCATCGAAATGGCCGGTTATTGATTATAAAAACATGAAGATCGAAATCAGGATGAAGTAATCGATTTATATCATCTATCTTTCAAAACCATAGTGATCCAGGCTTTGCTCACCAGAATTTTCGGGCAATATCATCCTGATTTTACTAACCCTGATACACCTTGAAATTACCTCAATTTAAAACCAGACTTATCAAGTATTGCTAAATACTTACATATTTTTGTTCTTGCTTTTACGATTATGGAATTAGTAGTACCTTATTATTTGTGAACATCATTTCTCCATACCGTTTTATTTCAGCAGTGCTCATTTTGAGTGTTCTGATCGGTGTTTCTGTTCCTTCCGGACTGCATGGCATGCCGGGTGAGCAATGCCCTATGCAACATGATATGAATCATGCCTCTATGGCTGACCATATGAGTGATTGCCCTATGGAAAAGAATGAACGGTCTGAGGAGAAGTCAGCACATATTTCACACGATTTTGGTGCTTTCTGTGCATGCTCAACCGATCAGGCGCCATTAAAGACTGAAGTTACGGTACAATTAAAAGTAAATGTCCCTGCTCTGCAGTTATCTTCCTCTCAGGGGGAGATCCTCTCACCTCAAAGCAAATCGGGGACCGATCGCACTTTAGTTGCTGAGCATTGTAAATCACCGCCAGTATATCTTCTTAATCTCTCCTTTCTGAATTAGAGGTAAATTTTTTGCTGTCTGAGGCGATATCCGCTTCAGCAGAGACACACGTCTATGACCGGGTTCATTAGCAAGGTTATAGTCATTCCCGATTATCGTCCTAATACACTCGTTTTAAAGACCTTAAAGAACCTCTAAAAAATCATTCAAATGCTTAACAAGACTATCCGGTTTTTCCTGGAAAACAAACTGGTAGCAGTTTTACTGCTGTCTCTGCTATGCGGCTGGGGTGTGGTGGTTTCCCCCTTTAACTGGGACCTGGAATTCATCCCGAATGACCCGGTACCTGTAGATGCCATTCCGGATCTTGGGGAAAATCAACAGATCGTATACACAGAATGGGAAGGACAATCTCCGCAGGATGTTGAAGACCAGGTGACCTATCCATTGACCACCCAGCTGCTTACCGTCCCTGGCGTTAAATCTGTCCGGAGTAATTCCATGACCGGCCTTTCCAGTATCTATGTGATCTTTGAAGAGGATGTAGAGTACTACTGGAGCCGCTCCCGGATCCTTGAAAAGCTGAATTCACTCCCGGCAGGCACTTTACCGTCGTCCGTCAAACCGGCATTGGGTCCGGATGCCACAGCCCTAGGACAGATATTCTGGTATACACTCGAAGGCCGCGATCCTGAAGGAGATCCGGCCGGGGGCTGGGATCCACAGGAATTACGCTCTATACAGGACTTTTATGTCAGATACGGGTTATCCGGCGCACAGGGAGTAGCGGAAGTGGCTTCTATTGGCGGATATGTAAAGGAATATCAGGTGGATATTGATCCGAATAAATTGAAGACCTATGGGGTTACTTTGCCTGAAGTGATCGATGCAGTTCGAAAAGCCAATGCCGAGACCGGTGCAAGAACGGTAGAGCTGAATAATGCAGAATACCTGTTAAGAGGTATAGGATATATTCAAGACCTCGACGACCTTGAGACTGCAGTAGTAAAAGTATCAGATGGTACTCCCGTTCGGGTTCAGGATGTGGCTTTTGTGACTATGGGACCGGCTCCCAGAAGGGGAGCACTGGATAAGGCAGGTGCTGAAGCAGTAGGGGGCGTAGTAGTTGCCCGGCAGGGAGCCAATCCTCAGGAAGTGATCGATAACGTAAAGGCTAAGATAGAAGAGATTTCCTCCGGACTTCCCTCAAAGACCCTTGAAGACGGAACCGAGTCTAAAGTCACTATCGTACCTTTTTATGATCGTTCAGGACTGATATCGGAAACACTGGGAACACTGGAAGAAGCACTGACCCTGCAGATACTCATTACCATTATCGTGATCGTGATCATGGTGTTGAATCTGAGGACCTCAGTACTGATCTCGGCAATGCTTCCGGTCGCTATACTCATGACCTTTATTGCCATGAAGTACTTCAGTGTGGATGCCAATATCGTAGCCCTTTCAGGAATTGCTATTGCGATCGGTACTATAGTGGATATGGGTGTGATCCTGTCTGAAAATATGCTTCGACATATGGAAGAAAGAGAGGAAAGCGAACCCTTACTGGAAGTAATATACAAGGCCACGATTGAGGTAGCAGGAGCTGTGTTGACTGCTATTACAACGACTATTGTGAGTTTTCTTCCGGTGTTTACAATGATAGCGGCAGAAGGAAAGCTCTTCAAGCCGCTGGCTTATACCAAGACCTTTGCGCTGATCGCATCTGTCATCATTACCATCACGCTGATCCCTCCATTTGCTCACTGGTTATTCGGGCTGAAGATCCACAGGCCTAAAATAAAACTCGGTTGGAATGCAATGCTTGCTGTGCTTGGAATTATAACGATGTTCACCATTACAGGCTGGGGCGGGTTCCTGATGCTGGGATTCGGACTGATCAACGGATCAGAATTCTATCTTGAAGATGAACATAAGAAACGTATTCCATTGCTGAATAATATTTTGGCAATAGCCGTTGTGACCTGGGTGCTGACCAAATACTGGCTTCCATTCGGTCCGTCAGTATCATTTGCAGGAAATATGTTCTTTATCGTCCTGGTCATTGCACTGATTCTCGTAGCTTTCTGGCTGATCATACATTACTACAAACCTATTATCGGCTGGTGTCTGGACCACAAGAGGGTTTTCCTATCGATTCCATCGTTCTTTATACTGTTTGGACTTCTGATCTGGCTGGGCTTTTCAGCTACCTTCAGCTTTATGGCACAAGGTTTTGAAACTGTTGGAATCGATATCAGGGAATCAGCCCTGTGGACCGCATCAAGCGAAGCATTTCCCGGCCTGGGGGAGGAATTCATGCCGGCGCTTGACGAAGGTGCTTTTCTCTATATGCCTACTACCATGCCTCATGTAGGGGTAGAGGAATCGGAAGACTTAATGCGAAAGATCGATCTGGCCGTAAATTCCATACCAGAAGTAAGAACAGTAGTGGGGAAAATGGGCAGGGTTGAGTCGGCCCTGGATCCGGCTCCGATTTCCATGTACGAGAATGTGATCCTTTATGATTCTGAATACCGGACCGATGAAGACGGCCAAAGGCTTCGATTCAGGGTTGATGAAGAGGGTGAATATGTGCGTGATGAAGACGGAGATTTGATCCCTGATGAGGATGGAGAATATTACCGCCAGTGGAGGGATGAGATACGCTCACCGGATGATATCTGGGAGGAGATCGTAAAAGTTGCCAAGATCCCCGGAACGACTTCTGCCCCGAAACTTCAGCCTATTCAAACCAGGCTGATCATGCTGCAGTCTGGCATGAGAGCTCCGATGGGTGTTAAAGTTAAGGGCAGTGACCTTCGTGAGATCGAAGATTTCGGATTGAAGCTGGAGGAAGTACTGCGTGAAGTTGAGGGAGTTAATGCGCCCTCTGTATTTGCTGAGCGAATCGTTGGAAAGCCTTACCTGGAGGTAGAGTGGCAACGTGAGAAGCTTGCCCGTTACGGACTGAATATTGCGGATGTACAGCAATTCCTTTCGACGGGAGTGGGCGGTATGTCTGTATCCACATCCGTGGAAGGCCGGGAGCGGTATCCCATCCGGGTTCGTTTTGCCCGAGAACTAAGGGATAGTCCCGAAGCCCTGGAAGGATTGCTCGTGCCTACAAAGACCGGTACTCAGGTTCCGTTAAGCCAGCTGGCAGATATTAGTTATCGGCAGGGTCCGCAGGCCATTAAAAGTGAGGATACTTTTCTGGTTGGTTATGTGATCTTTGATAAAACAGAAGGCTATTCCGAGATAGAAGTGGTGGAGAAGGCGAGATCAGAAATTCAGCACAGGATCAGCAACGGAGAGCTTATGGTTCCTCCGGGGATCAGTTTTGACTTTGCCGGTGATTATGAAAATCAGGTGAGGGCGGAAAAACGCCTGAGTGTGATCCTGCCGCTAGCTCTGGTGATCATATTCCTGATCATGTATTTCCAGTTCCGCTCTGTTGCAACTACATCCATGATCTTCAGCAGTATCTTTGTGGCATGGGCAGGTGGATTTTTGCTTATCTGGCTGTACGGGCAGGGATGGTTCCTGAACGTTGACCTGTTTGGCCAGAACCTGCGCGACCTGTTCCAGATGGGAACGGTTAACCTGAGTGTTGCTGTCTGGGTCGGATTCATAGCCTTATTCGGAATTGCTGCCGACGGTGGAGTAGTCATGGCTACCTATCTGGATCAGCTATATGAAAAGAAAAGGCCAAAAACATCATCTGAGCTCAAAGCTATGGTAATAGAGGCGGGGAGCAGGCGTATCCGGCCTACTCTTATGACCACAGCAACAACCATACTGGCACTACTGCCGGTCCTCACTTCAACCGGCCGGGGCTCGGATATTATGTTGCCTATGGCCATACCCAGCGTGGGCGGGATGCTTTTGCAGGTGATCACGCTGCTCGTTATTCCGGTGCTTTATTATATCTGGAAAGAATTTAAAATGAAAAGAGAATTGTCATGAATCGATACAGAACTACCGAAATATCCAGACCGTGGGGGCAGTTAGTCTCTGTGAGTGGACTTTGCCTGATGGTACTGTTAATGTTTTCTCCTGTGGTTGAGGGGCAAAGTGTAGCAGAACTTCAACAGGAGGCCGCAGAGAATAATCCGGAGCTTAAGGCAAGGTATCAACAATACCTTGCTGCAATGGAACAGCCTCAGATATCAGGGGTACTGCCGGACCCGGAAGTCTCCTTCTCATATTTTATTAAACCGATCGAAACCAGGGTAGGTCCCCAGCAGGCTCGTGTATCCGTAAAACAGATGCTTCCTTGGTTTGGCAGCCTGGGCTCGCAAAGGTCTGCAACAGAATTGCAAGCCAGGGCAGCATTTGAATCCTTTCAGGAAGCCCGAAACCGGCTGTTTTACCAGGTTGAAAAAACAGTGACTGAGCTGTACGAGCTGGAAGAAAGCATCCGTCTTTCCAGGGAAAATGCAATGATATTGAATTCACTGGTGGAGATAAGCCTGGCCCGTTATGAAACAAACCGGGCAACCCAAGTGGATGTACTTCGGGCACAAATAGAAGAAGAGGACCTCCAGATACAGATCGAGTTGCTGGAAAACGACAGGAAAGTACTGAACCGGAAATTAAATGAATTGCTGAACCGCCCGGGTAATGAAGCAGCAGACATTCCCGATACATTGTTGACGGAAGAAATAGGTTCAAAACAGGAGCTCCTAAACAGTATTAGCCGCCAAAACCCGGATCTGAGCCGGCTGCGGTATGAGGAAGCTTCAAAGGCTGAAATGAGATCTCTGGCAAAAAAGAATAACCGGCCGGATATCATGCTTGGTTTTGATTACATATTCACGGGTGAATCGGATCTTCCGAATGTAGCTAACAGTGGTGAAGATGCGATTATGGTGATGGCAGGACTAAAGGTCCCCATCTTCGGCAGGAAGAACCGCTCGGGGGTCCGCCAGGCTGAGCAAAAAGTACAGGAAGCAGAGTATCGACGGCAGTCTATGGAAAATGTTCTCGAAACGTCGTTAGAATCCTCTTTATCAGATTATGATGATGCTATAAGCCGGTATGAGCTGTATGATCAGACGCAGATCCAGCGTATCGGTCAGGCTATTGAGATCATGATGGAAGCTTACGCATCAGACCGTGCAGATTTTGAAGAGATACTCCGCATGCAGCGAAAACAACTGGATTATCAGCTTAGAAGACTACAGGCCAAAACGGATCAGTATACCGCAGCAGCCTATATAGCTTATCTGATTGGAAAGCATAATGTGAAAGAAATTATCGAAGAATGACCTGAAGATCCTGAATCAGGGATCCTGATCAGACTTTCAAATCATTTTAAATCAAAGGAAAACAACATGAAAACAAGAAACTTAATTATTTATACAGGATTGATTTTCGGTGGATTGCTGATAGGATACCTGATCTTCGGTGGTTCGGAAGAGCCTCAGACACTGGATGAGCATATCGCAGAAAGTCATACCAATGCAGAGGGTGAGATCGTGTACACATGCAGTATGCATCCCCAGGTAAGACAAAATGAACCAGGAAACTGCCCCATCTGCGGCATGGAGCTGATCCGCGCAGCTGATGCCGGTCAGGATGAATCAGGGGCCCTAAGTGAGAATGCAATTAGTTTCTCGCAAGCTGCCCTGGCACTGGCCGATATACAGACAACTCCGGTTCGAATGGCTAGACCTGTCTCAGAAAGCAGGCTGCCGGGTAAAGTAGTTGTTAATCAGAAACTGGTCTCAAATGTGACGGCTCATTTTCCAGGACGGGTACGTGAGCTCTATGTGGATTATATGGGAGATTACGTCCGGAAAGGACAGAAACTGGCATCCATCTATTCACCCGAGCTGATCACTGCACAGCGTGAGTTGCTGGAAACCGTTCGTTATAAAGAGCAGAATCCCCGATTATATGAGGCAGCCCGTCGTAAACTGATCCTCTGGGAATTTCCGGTGGAAACGATTGACCAGATCGAACGATCGGGTGAGGTCATGGAAGAGCTGGATTTCTTCTCGCCGGTATCAGGATATGTATCTCAGATCAATATTTCGCGGGAAGATCATATCAATGTTGGGTCTATGCTATACCGGATCGCAGACCTTTCTGAAATCTGGCTGGAGTTCGAGGCATATGAAGCTGAGGTAAGTCAGCTGGAGCAGGGTGACGAGATCCGCTTTACAGTGAGTTCACTGCCGGGACAATCATTTGCAGGTGAGGTGAATTTTATCGAGCCCTTCCTGGATGAGGAGTCGAGAACCGTTAATGTACGCGTCACCGCTGAAAATGATCAGGTCCGAATGAAGCCGGGAATGTATGCAGAAGGAATAGTCGTATCCGAATATGAAGGGAAGGAACAGCTGATGGTCCCCCGAAGTGCCGTACTTTGGACCGGGTCGCGTTCAGTGGTATTTGTGGATGTTTCCACTTCCGATACTCCTGCTTTTGAAGGCAGAGAAGTGGTGCTGGGTAACCGTGCAGGCGAGAGTTATGTGATCTTATCCGGATTGGAAGAGGGTGAAGAGGTAGTAACAAACGGTACCTTTAAAGTGGACGCAGCTGCACAGCTTAGCGACAAGCTCAGCATGATGAACAGGGAGCCGGGAACCGGGGCCAATCGTGGAGCGCATGACCATAGCAGTATGAATATGAATGAAGAAACTTCGAATCCCGTAATGGATCATTCAGAACATCAGATGGATGATGATTCATTAAGTGTGCTGGTACCGGAATACCTGAAACTGAGAAAAGCTTTGACACTGGATCAGTTTGAAGAGGCCCGGCAAATTATGACTATCTTTTCGGATGAAAGATATAGTGATATCGAGGGACTAAGAGCAGACTTCAAAGCTCTCTCTGAAGATCTTATTAAAAGGATCGAAGAGGAGGGGTATGAAGGTACTTTATACAAACAGTTCTGTCCAATGTATGACGGAGGCAGCAGCTGGATCAGTGATGAAGAAGATATTGCAAATCCTTTTTATGGCTCCATGATGCATAATTGCGGCGAGACGGTGGAGAAAATAAACTGATCCTTAGTCACCACTTTTCCAAAGTCCTGACTTTGGAAAAGTGGGTACATTTGCAGATCAGTTTGTCTGATCAGTGAGGATACTTTTATTTAAATAATTACCTCTGATCGAATACAAAACCGACATGGCAATGATCAGTACCTGAAATTCCATATCACGACCACCATTGTTACCCATATTAATGGAGCTCCATCCGAACTGAGCATGAACTATAATTATGGTACCGATCGTAACGATCGTTAAGATCAGTCCTGTAATTCTTGTTGCCAAATAGGACCAAATCGACCCCATAATAATGCCCCGATAGTTCAGCTAATCCGAACAGCAGAACCATAATAAAGGGCATTCCGGTCATCCAAGATACATCCTGAGTCATGAAGATCTTGGGTAATCAGTGATAATAAAGATAGCTGCCAATGCTAATCTTGGTAACTAATGTGCAAAACCTGATAATCTTTCCAATTGATTGAACATAAAACAGAGTTGTTTATTCGGGTTCAGTACTTTGGCGACTTAGTTTAAGAAATTCTTACTTCATGAATTAATATTAAAACCGGGGTAAGATGTTTTGCCGTGACCTCATCATAGTACCTGTGAATAATTTTTAATTAAAAAAACAGATACTATTATGAAATTCAGAATATACAATACCGACAATGCACCGGAAGGTTCAAAAACTCTGCTTGAAAATGCCGAAAAGAATTTTGGCTTTATACCGAACCTGCTGGGGGAATTTGCAGAAGCACCGGCAGTACTGGAAGGATATCTAACTCTCAGTAATATAGTTGGTAAGACAAGTTTTACACCTGCTGAACAGCAACTTGCGATTTTAGCTGCAAGTATAGAGAATGAGTGTGATTATTGCAGTGCCATTCATTCTGTGATACTCAAAAATAACCTGAACGTAGATGAGGGGATCGTCAATGCAGTGCGTTACGGAGATTCGCTGCCTGATGAAAAGCTTGATGCCTTGGTCAATTATACTCAGACAGTAGTCAGGAAGAGAGGGCATGTAAATCAAGAGGATCTAAGTACTTTCCTGGATGCCGGTTATTCGGTAAAGCAGGTGCTTGAGGTGAATCTGATCGTGACGCTAAAAACACTCAGTAATTACACAAATCATATTGCTGAGACTCCATTGGATGAAGCTTTTCAGTCTGAGCAAATCAGTTTTGAAAATGTCTAGTTTGTGGTTGGTTGTGAAAGCCGGTCTGTTCAATCAGGCCGGCTTTTTTTATTTCGGGAAAAGCAATGAATGTGATCTGTCGATCAGTAATGCAAATGGAATCCTTCCTGCAAACCCTCTCATTAAGTTAATAATTTATCCTTGGTGACAATTACAAGGCAACAACTTTTATTAGTATGAATTAGAAAATACCTTCATTATAATGCCCGGAATGATCATACGGGCAGGTGAATACGTATTCCGGTCAGTTGTTAATTAATTAATTCGGGTTCTAAATGGTCAGATTCTTCAAAAGGCGATCGAAATCATATCAGACAAATGATGACTGGATCAGAGCGCTGGAACCTCCTCCGGATGAGGCTGCATTAGATCAGCTGCGCAGTTTTCTTATACGGGGATTAAAAGCTTCCCTATACAAAAATGTAGACCGGGGACTGGATGATTTCGTTAAAGATATCGCACAGGATGCATTGCTTAAGATCCTTGATAACTACAAGAGTTTTCGGGGCGACAGTAAGTTTACTACCTGGGCAATGAAAGTAGCCGTGAGGGAGGGATATACAGAACTGCGGAAAAAACGTTATAAAGATATTTCGCTTGAGGAGTACAGCCGATATGATCCGGACGAGAAGGATGTCATTGAGATCGAACACCAACAGGCTCAGCCGGATCAGCAGGCACATGAATCCATACTTGTACAGAAAGTGATGGATATTATGGAAGAAGAACTGACTGAAAAACAAAAGAAGGTATTACAGCTTCTTATGATCGAACAGATCCCAATGACGGTAGTTACGGATATGATGCAAAGTAACCGAAATGCCATTTACAAACTGGTGCATGATGCTCGCATGAGATTGAAATCAAAACTCGAGAGGGAAGGGATCGACCATGAAGAAGTTTTAAATCAGATGTAAGGAAACGAAGTCTTAAGGCATCTATAGAATGAACTACAGGAGCATATGAAGTTAGGTAAAGAAATATTAGCAAAAATCATGAGTAAGCTACCGGCCACTCATGAAGCAGAGATCGGATGTGATGAATGCTTTGAAGAGCTTCATATATTTGCAGAAATGGAACTGAAAGGAAAATCGCCCGGCGATGCTATGCCTTTGTTAAAAGAGCATCTTGATAATTGCGGGGAATGCCGGCAGGAATATGAGGCATTGTTGGAGGGAATCAAGGCTCTTGGAAACGAGGATGCATGAATCCTTCTTATCCAAAGTCCTAACTTTGGATATTTGAATAGTGTACAAAAAAGCCTCCGAAGAGGCTTTAGTAAATGATCGTTTTAGGTTTAATTACCGGAAGCAATAGCGCGTACCCTAAGGTCATTGTCTCCGAGATTCTGATAATGAACGTCCAGGTAATCGGGATAGGACTGGCCGGTTGCATAGTCGATATTGTCACCAAACAGGATTACGATACCTTCCAGGGGTTCTTCATTCGGATTGGAGATCATATGCTTCATATAAGGGGCTATGAAAACACTCATGCCTGCCTCTACCTCGATCTTCTCTTCTCCGAAATAGGCTACTCCTTTACCCTTGGTGAAGATGAACAGGTTGGGTACCTGACCATACTGTAAGCGGGGGTCTTCATTGGCAGCTTCATCTTTCCCAAGGGTGAACCATCCGATCCTCTTGTCCTTCATGGTATAAAGCCCTACATGATCAGCACCATGGGTGGCGAGTGTTCGGTCTCTCTCAAAGCGGGCGATCTCAACTGTTTCATGCTTCCAGAAATGCTCCATGACCTGATAGGAGATCCCGTCGTATTGTTGGTCCAGCTTAAATTTTTCCATGGGCCGGATATTGAGTCCCACTACATCTCCGGGCATCGATTTTGCCGAGGCTGTTGCTGCGGTCCATTCACCGCTGTAGATCTTATTAAAGACTTCTTCACTGGCGAAATCAAAATACCATGTAGGTTCTTCCGGTTTTCCTTCATGCAGTGTTACCTCATGAGGCCCGAAGTTATGGAAAGTATATTGCTTGCTTTTTCCAACCTGATAAGGATCTTGCTTTCGCTGTACATGAACATGCCACCACTGATTATCGACCTCAATACCAAAAGTACCCGATAATGCCATAGCATCATTTGCATAGGATCGGGTGACCTCAGTAAGGGCTTTCTCGATCTTGGGTGACTGGGCATATGCTATGTTATATACAAATAGCATTAAAAATAATGACAGACTCATTCTGAATGAAATTGAGTTCTTAGGGATGTTGTTATGATAAGTCATGGTAATGCGAATTAATTAAGAGTTGAGCACTCCATACGCATAAAAACATCTTTGTTAGGCTTGCCGAGCTCATTTGTGGTGAAAATCAGCTATTTGTGGTGAGTTTCTGAATCCTTAATAACTTTTATATCATCTAAGGCTTCAAGTACCTTTATCCGGTAACTTTTGGATACAGGCAGGGGAACAGATAAACCGCTGACAAATAGTTCAAGTCCTGACGTTCCTTCTTTTGCAGATATGACCTGATACAGATTTACCAGATAAGAACGATGGCAACGTCTGACCCACTCAGAATGTATGGTCTTTTCCAAACCCGATAAGGTAGCCCGGAGCAGTTGCATATGATGTTCTTCGGACTCCTGATCCCTGTAATGGATCTCCATATAATTATCCTGAGCCCGGGCATACAAAAAAGCATTTAAGGTAATGGATATCCGGTCCCTGTTTCCTTTGCCTTCAAAGGTGATCATTTGTTCAGGTACTTTCAGGCCCCGGGTGCGAGTACGAACCTCCTGGAATTCGGATTTAAGTCCAAGGTATCGGAAATAAAAAAATGTGCCGGTAACCGGGAAGATCAGAACGCTGCTTACATTTAACTGGAAAGACAATCCACTGAGAAGCGACCAGTCATGCCAGTTCCCTAGGAAATTATATACCAGATAGACTATAAAAGACTGGATCACTAAAAAAAACAAGGTCCAAAACAGGTAAAAGGAAGTACCTGAGCGCTCTTGTAACAAGTGCTTAATCCCGAATTCCAAAACTGCCGTAGTAAAGCTTACAGTAAACAGGAATGCAAAAAGTTCAGTAAATAAGGTCAGGTCATACTGTAGATCAGGATTATAATTATCGACTCCGAAAGGCAGGAAGAAAATGAGAAAAAAATAGAGAAATAGACCGGTGCTGACGGTTAGCGTCCATTTATATTTGCTGCTATGAAAAAAAGGTTTTTCCATCTGGCAGGAAATATAGCATTCTTTAATTCAGATGCCAGAGCAGTATCCTGTAGGCCAAGTCTGGCAGATATTCCTAGAATAAGATCCGGAGCTGAAAGATACGGATCTCACCAGCGGGCAGCTGACGGAAGAACAGTACGAGTGCAATGAGGTTTTAGTATAATTAGTAAATACAATCATTAGGGTATTCACCATATGCGGTAGAACGGACATCAGGCTCTGGAAATGAATCTTTAGTAGAGGCTCTTTACATTTCAGGTTCAATTTTGGACCATGAGAAAAGAAAGGACTAAACAGAGCCTCAAACAGAAGTGGATTGAAAAAGTAACCAAAAGGCACTTGTATATCATCATCATTGACACGGTGGGACTGTTGATCATTGTGAATCAAATGATTGCTCAATATTCACTTAAACGAATTGAATCAAAGGAATATGCAACCTATATAACTGGTCAGCTGGCTATTGAAAGCTAGAAGCTGGAAAGCCTAAGTTTCAGGGCCATAGCCGATCCGGCTTATTTCGACAGTTTGAAAAGGGAGAACAGGATCTGGTACCAAAAAGGGGAAGAGGTAGAAGAGGCTGACTCCGACATATACCTGAATAATCCAGATACCGAAACAGTAAAAGCGCCTACCAAATTAGTCCAATTTTAGGAAATAATGGGGGCCTTAATTATACTGTCCGCTTATCCAGTAAGTTGAAACGCATCGTGGAGTGACTATTGAAACAAAAAAGGATGAGTATATCGATGAAAGATCTTTCGGAACAATTTTGGGATAAAGGTTATGTCATCCTGGAGGAATATTTTGATGCAAAGCTCATGGATGAATATACCGAGATGATCCTGGACCACTATGGACACACTCCTGACTGGGGGCATAACAATGAGTTCTTAAATAAGTCAGCCACCGAAGTGATCCCCTGGTTTCCCTACCATGAGGGAAATACCCGATTCAATACCATTAATCATGACGAGTATTTGAGCAAATTAACATCGGCTATCATAGGAGAAGACTGGGCAGACCTGTATTGTATGTGTATGTATTCCGGTAAAGGATCTAAAGGACAGGCCTGGCATCAGGATTGTCCACCGGAAAACCCGGAAATGTTTAATCTGAACCGGTTAGTGTATACGCATGATATCACTCCTGAATTAGGAGGGGAGTTATGTGTAATGGAAGGAACCCACAAAAAGGGATTACTTCCTGCCGGAGTCCCAAACGAAGATCTGGAGGGCCAGCTGGAATTCCTGCCCAAAAAGGGAACCGTTGTTCTGCTTCACGGACATTGCTGGCACAAGGTAAAAGCAGTAAAGGGGGAATGGAGGGTATCTACCAATTTCAGGGCCGTTCCCGCCGGAGTCCCTCATGATATTACCGATGTTTGTGTGTACCGGAATATGAGATACCGGTTTTCTACCGAAGAAGTACTGGAGCAGAGGTATACAACCTAGCGTTATCGGGAAGTGAGTGATATATTTTAGGATCATGGCTACACAATGCTATTGCCAAGCTCTCCCAATATCCGACATCCCATCCAGGAAATTGTCTGTAGCACTAAATAAAAAGGTTGGGTAGAGAATGACTCTCAAAACACCCAGTTTAGACTTTCGATTCTGATAATTCTGTGTATTATTGGATTCCCATAATATTTAATAATCAACCATATGAGATCTGTATATAGATTTTTGCCCATTTTATTTATCACTCTTTCTTTAAGCTCCTGTAATGAAAAAGCCCAAACCTCCGAAGGGGTATTAATGGAGGATCACTCTACTTTTCAGGATTATAAATTACCGGACAGTCTTTCATCAGAACGAATGTTGTTTGTGATGGCAGTTAAGGAAAATATGGGTGATTCCATATGGCCTGCTTTTAAGCAGCACATAGGTCCCTTCATTTATTTCAACGGAGATAAATCTGAAGTGTTCTTTCCAAGCAGTCAGGTTCTGGACAAGCTTGATGATCATAATAGATACAGTGAAGATTATGTATTAACTCAGCGGACCGACAGCATTCCGTTTCATTTTGAAGTGATGATAAGCTTTAATGAAGAAGACTCGGCCAGGCACTATTATGATCACCCGGTTCAGCAGGTCTTGTCGGTAGAAGAGACAGAGCAGTTCATACCCTCGGTTCAGAGCACTGAGATGTGGTCAACCATGGTTATACATGAGATGTTTCATCAATTTCAGTACGTCAATCCAGGATATGGTACTTATGCGAAGAATCAGATAGGAAATTTACCTTATGATATTCGTGATCTAATGGAGATGAGTCATGGAAACGAAGCATTTTTGTCTGCCGTGCAGAAGGAGAATGAATTTTTATTGCAGGCGATATCGGAGAAAGACGAGACTAAAATGAGGGCTCATTTGGAGGATTATCTTCAATCGAGAAAGGAGAGAATTAAGCAGTTCTTTGGGCAGAACGACACCCTCGAAACGGTGGAGAATTACTATATACTGCAAGAGGGGTCTGCCAGGTATGCCGAATATCAGAGTATGCGGGTATTAAATAGATTCTCTAAGAACAAAGAAGATCATGATATCGCGGAGGATCCGATGTTCAAAGATTTTAGCGAGTTTGAAGAGTTGGACCTCACCCATCCTGATTTCAGTTTTCTCACATATGCCGGGGCACCGGATTATCACTATGCACTAGGATTTAATACCCTTAGAATATTGGATATTTTAGGCATCGAATATAAAAGTACTCTGTTGGGTCGACCGGACATCCCTTTGCATGAATATATCGCTCGGTATTTGAACACGAAGAGCTGATAGAATATTTGTCATCATTTAATCTCTCTTCAAGTCCAGTGTTACCCGGGCCCGGCTCACCCTGAATTTTCAGGTAATTGCCGCCATGTATCATCTTTACTGAGCCCAAAAAATCAGGGTAAACCTTTGACTGCACAGCAGGTAGAGCTTGTCCTTTTTAGACGGCATTTAGTTAACAGAATGAGTTTTTTCCTCCAGCTGGCGACGATGGTTTACCCCTGCCGGTAGGCAGGACTTCCATTACTAGTACTTTTAATTTATAAACTTAAAAGATCAAGGATTTCCAATTGCTCGCTCAGGTATTCTAATTCGAGTATGATATACTGTCTATTGATGTGACTCATAAGATTCTTTAAGGAAGGAATCCGCGTTATCTGGAATTAGATTCAGGGCATTGGAATCGTGAAATAGAAGGTACTTCCTTTTCCAGGTTTAGAATCTAACCACATCTCACCTTTATGCAACTCAACAATTTTCTTGCAATGAGCAAGACCAATACCCGTTCCTTCGTATTCACTTTTTTTGTGTAAACGCTGAAAAATGCTAAAAATCTTACCCTTATGTTCATCGGCAATTCCAATGCCATTATCCCGGACTGAAAAAACCCAATTAGTATCTTTTTTTGCAGATATTTTAATTACTGGTTGAATTCCTGGCTTACTGAATTTCATTCCATTGCTGATTAGATTCTGAAATAGTAGCCGAAGCTCAGTTTTATATCCATTAACTGTGGGTAGAGGATCAATATAAATGTCGGCTTTAGTTTCTTTAATTTTGGCCTTTAAGTCTTCCTTAATAATTTCGACTAATTCATAGCAATCAACTGTAACCATTTCTTTTCCTTTTCCAAGGGTACTATAATCCAACAATTCATTGATTAGATTTCTCATTCTGTCTGTTGAATCTGAGATATAGCTTAGAAAGTTACTTATTTCCTCATCTAATTTTCCTTCGTATTCAAATTCTAGTAACTGTATGGCACTAGAAATGCTATTAAGAGGTTCTTTTAAGTCGTGAGAAACGATAGATGTATACTGATTCAGTTCTTTAATTTTTTGCTCTAGTTCATTTTTTTTCTGCTCTAACTCCGTAACGTTTCTAAGCATTACATATACAAAATTATCTATAATATGGTGAGCTGAGCACTCATAGGTTCCTGATACCAGATGATTCGAATACTCAACTAATCCCAGATTAATGCTTTTACCATCTTCAGCTACTTTTCTATAGGCTTCAATAACTGCTAAGCCTCCTTCATGTTCATATGCTTCTGGGGCTACTTCGATAATTCTATTTCCAAAAACCTCCTCTCGTGTTTTTCTCATTTCATGCAAAATGACTTTGTTCATGTATACATACCGGATACTTTCTATATCATTCAAATCTTGAACTTGAAATATGCCTACCCCAACAGATAAGTCATCAAACGTTTTAGTGAGAAGCTCAATTGATAATAATTCTTTCATACAGGAGTGAAATTTGATATAAATTTCTGATTTATAGTTAAAGCTATAAGTAGCCCCATTCACATTGCATGTACACAACTATACATTGGAGCCTATACTATCAGATGATTTCCTAAGCCATATGTATGCTATTATAAAATACCCACAACATTTTAGAATTATTCTGGTAATATCAAAATATTGTTTTTTGAACTCCTGATTCAGTATCTAAGGAATTTAGTTTGCAAGAATTATTTCGCCCTGAACTAGATAGCAAAAAGCCTGACTCACAAAAGCAAGTCAGGCTTTTATAATTTTTACTATGGTTTTGATTTTACCACAGGCATTTTAATGGCGGAATCTAATCTGTACCTGAGCGGTTCCTAGATTCTGAGCTCTGTATGGGATCATTAGTCTTGTTAGTTATCCCATGTAATGACACCGGGTGCGGTGAAAAACTCCACCACCTTTGGATCCCTAATAAGTTCATCCGTATATCCATCTACGGTTGTAGAAAAGAGAGGGGGAGAGCCAGTCCTAGCTAACCCTGAAGCAATTAAAAAGAAAGCCTGATGCATGCATGTGAATCAGGCTTTTTTTGTGATCCGTTACAATCTCAGTCTGATTGAATCAAGGCATAACGCAAATTCGGTGCGTCTAAAACCAGGGTTTTTCCGATGAATAATTTATTGCCGGTCATCCCGCCTAAATCTCCTCCGATATTTGAGGCTTTCAAGATGAAAGCCTGCAATTTATTCGGCCATTCAAAATTCGAAACCTTGGTTAAAGGAACAGTGGTATCCCCGAACCTGAAGGTTCCTTCGCTCTCAATAACATGTTTGTTGATCTTTGTGCCCCAGGAATTGATTTTATAGGTTTCTCTTTCAGCACCGGGCTTTGCCAGCTTCAGGAAGGTCTTTTCTTCCACGATCAATTCGTTATCGCTGGAGCCGGAATCAAACCACAGGCTGGCTGGTTCACCATTCAGTTCTGCGGATAAGAATATTTTTCGCCCATCGAAAGTGAAGGGTAAGTAGTCTGAACCGGCTTGCAAACTATCTGGTATGGATGAGGTAAGGGTAATATGATTGTTCTTATAATCTATGATCAAGGGGTTGTTTTCCATAAAATCGGAACCCACAGTACCAAGAACTATTATAGAGCTGCTGTCGGTATTGGACCAGTCTATAGCATTGCTCATCCCTCTGAAATCCATGGAGCTTGCTTTCACGTGAACCGTTCCAATATTAAGGGACACATCTCTCACACGTACCCGATTGTCAACGGTATCGATCCGTAGAATATCTCCATACTTTTCATTGATCGATTTCACCTTGTTGTAATACAACACCGTAGAGGGAGCTCCGGTATCAAATTGCATGTAAAAGGTTTGATCGATATCAGTAATGCGAACCGGAACGAACATAGCGGAATGGGGTTCTGTTCTTTCACCGTAGTCATGACTGGTCCACATAAAGGAGAAGGGTTCGCCCAGGTTGGAAACCGTCAATCTGTTTGGCTCTGCATTCATGAATTTATTCTTAAAATAAAAGAAGCTGCCAGCGCCACCAACGAAGATCAATACTGTTAATAAGATGAGAATTCGTTTTCCTGTTTTCACTTTCTATGCTGTGTTAATTTGATAGTAAAAAGTTAAGAACCTGAGTGGTTCCTAGGTTCTGATCTCTGTATAGGATGATTAATCTTGTTGGTTTTCCCATGTAATGACACCGGGTGCGGTGAAAAACTCCACCACCTTTGGATCCCTAATAAGTTCATCCGTATATCCATCTACGGTTGCAGAAGAGAGAGGGGGAGAGCTGATCTGCATGGACCTGAGACTTCCGTCAGTATGTGGCGCAATCAAGATGGTTTTCCCCTTTGAAAGATCGAAGAGTCTCATATTTATAACAGCAAATCCAGAACCCGTTGCAGTTTGAAAGGCAAGATATTCTACGGTTTCAACACTGGTTTTGAAATACCCTTGGAAAAGATAATCCGGATGATTTCTTGAGTACAATTGAGAACCAAGATGTGTGTAAGTGGTATCATCTATAAAATCAGTGAGTACCACAATTTGAAAGAACAGATCGTCCTTCCTTTCACCAAGATGATCTGCATTTAGTGAATTTTTGCCAATCGATACGCTGTTGTATAAAATACGTTGACCATCGATTTCTTTATACAACCCCTGTACACCGGGCATCATCATATTTGAAAGCCCGTTATAATCTGGTTGAGAGCGGTTATAATAAGGAGTTGGGAATGCCCCATCTTTGAATGGTAGCCTTTCGTTTCTTTTATCAAGCCCCATTACATCTTCCTCAAATAGCTCCATGTTCCAGCTATCCGGAATGTTTCTGTTTTCGATATAGGCCTCCCTTAGTGAATCGACATTTTGGGTGTACCCATGGTTAAAAGCCAATACCAGAAATAGTACGGTGAATATGCTGCGTTTCATTATGCCCTAAAAATTTTATTGATAATTTCCGACAGCGACTACGAGCGATGCCCGTTTAGGTTACAATATTTTTTTCTGCTCCCTGAGGATGGACTTATATACAGGTTAAAATGCCTGGACTGATATGTTCTTAATAAATAAGAATGGGTATAGAGATTCGTATATAAAAAGCCTCACACGTAAAACGAATGAGGCTTTTTAAATTATATTGCTACCCGAAAATGGGGAAGTATCAGGACTCTTCCAGCTTTTGAAGCAGAGTAACCACTGATTCCGTATCTGGTTTCAATTGATTGCTTTGCTTCAGGCTTGCGATGGCCTTCGCGGTATTCCCGTCTCTGTAATAAGCCTTACCCAGCTCTTCATGTGCCCTTGCATTCTCAGGGAAGGTGCGGGCAGCATACTCCAGTAATTGAATACTGTTCTTTTGGACCGTTTCACCCAGATTGCCCATATGTCCGAAAGCACCATACTGAAGGATAAGATCCAGGTTAATGGTATTGGTATTCTCGTGAGCAAGTTGGAATTCGGTTGCAGAAGCTACGTCTTCCAGGATCACTTTACGGATGATCTCCAGCGTATAACTCAGATCGGACCATGGGGTTGGAGGGGGAGTTTTTCCCAATGAACGAACCATTTCTTCGGCTACGGCATAACTGGATACCGGGTTTTGACCGGTCACGATTCTGCTATCCGAAACCATTTGTCTGAACATTGCCGGTGCTTCAACAAATTTTGCGCCCATTTTGGTAAGCTCATCCTGTAATAAGAATGGATAATACTTGGCGGTCTTGGAAAATAATTGCTCTTCCATGTTGGTAAAGCCGCTGATCTGCTTACCCTCGATCAAAGGGGTTCCATCAGATAAGGTAACTCCTAATAATGCCGCAGGGCCATGACAAACTGCTCCAACAATCCCATTGGATTCGTAGATCTCCGTGATGAGCTTTCCTAACTCACTGTGGTAGGGGAAATCAAACAGGGTCTTTCCACCTGCGAAATAAATAGCGGCATAGTCACTGGCTGAGACCTCAGAGGGTGCGTAGGTATGGTCGAGTTCTTTCCGGATGGAAGAGGTGTTCAGGAATTCCTTGTCCAGCTCCGACATTTCTTCGTCCATCTCAGGGTAGGTTTTACCACCTTCCGGACTTAGGAAGTCAACCTGAAAGCCACTTTTAGTAAATACCTGGTGAGCTTCAGACACTTCCGATACCGTGTATCCTCCGGCCAGTACGGTGTCTTTACCGGCGACCGTAGCCTGAACTTCTTTATTGTTGGTAACGACCATTAATATTTTATCCTGGGCCTTTGACTCCGTCTGAATGAGTGATGCCAGAATGGTGAAACAGATGACTAAGATTGATTTGTACATAGTGTTCATGATTTACTTTTTGATTATCCCCCGGATAGAGGAGGAGTGAAATTTCAATCACTACACGGTACTCAGGCCCTTATTCCGGACAGAATTATAATTCAGTCAGAATACATTATGATTCAGTCAGACTTAAAAAGATCGAAAAAAGGGCCTTAAGAGTGTTGTTTCGATTTTCGGTATTGAGAAGGGGTCATATCCTGCATTTTTTTAAAGGCGGCATTAAATGCAGACAGGCTATTGAAACCACTGTCATGAGCGATCGCAGAGATCGTAAGGTGGTCATTGTTCTCAGATCCAAGTAAGCGTTTGGCATTTTCAACCCGGTAGGAGTTGATGAGTTGCTGAAAATTCTGACCGTAATGCTGGTTAATAACCTGAGACAAAGAATGGGTAGTGGTTCTCAATTCATTGGCAACATCTGGTAATTTCAATTCCTGGTCCAGATAGGGTTGTTCATTTTTTAAGAAGGATTCCAGTTTTGTAATGATGCGTCTGGAATCGTCTTCGTCCAAAGACGAACTTTTGTACTTCTGATCTTCGGGCACTAAGATCTTTTTTGAGATGGCCCAGAAGCTCAGTGGATAAATGACCAGGGAATAGGTAACCGGCCCCAATATATAGGGAATGATCTCTTCATCCAGCAGAAACATGAAATAGGAAAACCAAACGATGACCATACCTACATGAATGAAATTCAGCCATCGGGTCCTTTCCGGTGAGACTTTGGACTCAGAAGATCTCTTGAATTTTCTCATCCAGTAATAGGAGTAAGCTATATAACCCAGGAAATGCAGATAGATGAAAAAGATCCCGAATGCCAGGTAAAATTCCTTTTGGAGCAGGCTGAAACTATTCAGCACTAAAAAGACAAGAAAGGGAATCCCATGTATACTGTCTTTTAGATCCAGTGTGAAAGAGTTATCCAGGTAGCTTCTCACGTAGAAATAAAACACAGGGCCGAAAGAAAGAATCAGGGTTAACCCCAGGGTGATCCACATGATGTCCAGATCGGGAGTAAAATATAAGAGGATGGATTTACTGATCCTTAGTCCGAACACGATCAAAAGTAAACCGAGTAAGCGGTTTGCGAGGGAGTTCAGAGAAGTGTTAGATATTAAATATACCCCTAAGGAGATCCCATGGATCACTCCCAGACTGCTGATGGCTAAAAGTATGATGTGCTCTACTAACATGGGCCAAATATAATAGAATTAGATAAACCATAGTCAATGAAAGTTATACATCAGATTATTGGGTAAGTAAATCTGGTAGAGCATCTTATGATGAGTCATTGCCGGGGCTTTTTTGTAATGGCACGCGGATAACTTAAGCCGACCACATAAATCCCTTTTTACTGCAGATCCTTAACATTAACCTAACATAGAGGTAATGCAAGAATAACATTTAAATAACATGGTATTAATGAGCATACGATAGTTTTGTGCCACAAATTATTCAGATAATAGTCAGCAACATGATCAAGCACACATTATTCGTATTTTTATTTGCCTCACTGGTAGTTTCCTGCGGCAGCAGTACACAAAAAGACATTAAAATTGATGGTTCCAGTACGGTATATCCTATTACAGAAGCCGTGGCTGAAGAATACAGAGCCGAGGCTCCGGACACCAGAGTTACCGTTGGAGTTTCAGGTACCGGCGGTGGATTTAAGCAGTTCATCAGGGGTGAGATCGATATTAACGATGCGTCACGAAGTATTAAAGCCAGCGAGATCGAATTAGCTGAGGAAAATGACATAGCATATCTTGAGCTCTCGGTAGCATTTGATGGTATTGCCGTTGTTGTGAATACCGAAAATGACTGGGCAAATGAGCTTACGGTAGAAGAATTAAAAATGATCTGGGAACCTTCTGCTCAGGGAAATATCATGAAGTGGAACCAGATACGTCCCGAATGGCCTGATGAGGAGATCCATTTGTTTGGCCCCGGAGTCGCATCCGGAACCTACGATTACTTCACTGAAGCCATTGTTGGTGAAAGCGGCTCCAGTCGTGGAGATTATACAGCGAGTGAAGATGATAATGTGCTCGTTCAGGGAGTTTCAACAGATAAATTTGCGATCGGCTTCTTTGGTCTGGCTTATTTTGAAGAGAATGCGGATAAATTAAAACTGCTTGCAGTACAGAACGGGGAAGCTGATGCAGTAAAACCCTCACTTGAAACGGTGAAAGACGGCAGTTATACTCCTCTCTCTCGTCCGCTGTTCATCTATGTTTCCGAGACAGCTGCAGAGAAGGAACATGTACTCGACTTTATTACCTACTACCTTAATAATGCAGGCCAGCTGGCTCCTTCTGTAGGATATATTCCTATGCCGGAAGATGAGTATAAAGCGCAGTTAGATAAATTCAATTCTTTCATATCCGCGCAACAAAAGTAAGCTTTCAGGCTTGTAAAGCTATTTTTCTTTGCAGGCAGATAAGTGTGATCAGCAATTTATTTAAAATAAACACTCGCCCAGACTAGTCTTAATGAAGCGGTGGCAAGAAAAAATTATTGAAAAGGTCCTGGCCGCATGTGCGATCATTACCGTACTAACCACGATCGGGATCATTCTGACCCTGTTGGTGGAGTCGGTCGGGTTCTTCATGGAAGTGTCGCTATGGGACTTTTTAACCGGCACCGAGTGGACTCCCTTGTTTACTCAGAAAAAGTACGGGATTCTGCCTTTGCTTTCCGGCACCTTTCTTACCACCATCATTGCTGTTTCAGTGGCACTCCCGATCGGGCTTATTATTGCCATTTATCTGAGCGAGTATGCCTCCCGCAGATTTCGCCGGATCATGAAACCTCTGCTGGAGGTACTGGCAGTAGTGCCAACGGTGGTCTACGGTTTCTTCGCACTCATGATCGTAACGCCATTCCTGCAATCCATATTCCCCGGGATCTCAGGTTTCAATGCACTTTCACCGGGTATCGTAATGGGCATCATGATCATTCCTTTTGTCTCTTCTTTAAGTGAAGATGCGCTTAGTGCCGTACCGGATTCTTTAAGGCAGGCTTCTTTTGGGATGGGCTCAACCCGGTTGCAAACTGCTTTTCGTGTAATGGTTCCTGCTGCCTCATCGGGTATTATTGTTTCAGTGATCCTTGCAATCGCCCGGGCAATAGGTGAAACCATGATCGTGGCTATTGCAGCAGGTCAGCAACCACGTCTGACATTTGACCCGACGGTACCGGTTGAGACCATCACTGCATATATCGTACAGGTAAGTATGGGAGATGTACCTCATGGCACGCTCGAATACAAAACCATATTTGCGGCAGGTATCACTCTATTTGTATTCACGTTCATCTTAAATACAGTCAGTTACTGGATCCGTAACACCTATCGTCAGAAATATGAATAACGAAAAGAAGAACAGATTTAAAGACAGGATCTTCAGAGTAGTAGGTGTCTCTGCTACATGGATGGGGATCATTGTTCTGACCATTTTCATGGGATTCATATTGTATATGGGTTTAGGAAGACTAAGCCTGGAATTTCTGACAGCACTTCCATCCCGGTTTGCGGAACAGTCTGGTATTTATACTGCATGGATTGGCAGTTTATGGATCCTGGTATTAACGACTTTGATCTCCTTTCCAATAGGAGTGGGAGCGGGTATTTACCTGGAAGAGTATGCAAAGAACAGCAAGCTGAACACACTTTTAGAAGTTAATATTGCTAACCTGGCCGGAGTTCCGTCTGTGATCTATGGACTCCTGGGTTTAGGCCTGTTTGTGCGCCTGGCACATCTGGGTAATAGTATTATGGCCGGAGCACTGACGCTGGCGCTGCTTATTCTGCCGGTGATCATTGTTTCTACCCGGGAAGCTATCAGGGCAGTTCCAGGCTCTATCAGAGAAGCTTCTCAGGGATTGGGCGCCACTAAATGGCAAACAATATGGTATCAGATATTGCCGGCATCATTCGGAGGCATTTTAACCGGAGTTATACTGGCGATCTCACGAGCGGTAGGTGAGACGGCACCGCTCATTGTTGTTGGTGCCTTAGCCTATGTTCCTTTTGCACCGCGGGGACCACTAGATGAATTTACAGTGCTGCCGATTCAGATATTTAACTGGGTATCCCGTCCTCAGCATGAATTTGTGATCAATGCAGCCGCGGCGATCATTGTACTTCTTACGGTTACTTTGATGATGAATGGTATAGCTGTTTTCCTCAGAAACCGTTGGCAGGAAAAGATGAAATGGTAAGGCTCAATTTGAAAAGAATATAAAGGCTAAAGAATTAGGTCCATGAAAATAGATGTAGAAGATATGAGAACTGCTGATTCTGCAAATGATCAGGCTGAAACGGACGATACAGTCAAGATTCAGACTAAAAACCTGGATGCTTATTATGGTGATTTCAAAGCCTTGAAAGACATCAATTTGAAGATCATGGCCAATACCGTAACGGCTTTTATTGGTCCTTCAGGATGTGGTAAGTCTACTTTGCTGCGAAGTTTAAACCGCATGAACGACGGGATCGAGACCTTTAAACTGGATGGTAAAATTAAGCTGGATGGGAAGAGCATCTATGACGAATCTGTTAAAGTGGAAGAACTAAGAAAGACTGTGGGCATGGTATTTCAAAAGCCTAATCCTTTCCCAAAATCCATTTTTGAGAATGTAGCTTATGGATTGAAAATTCAGGGGATCAAAGACAAAGATTTTATTGAAGAGCGTGTGATCGAATCGCTGAAACAGGCAACGATCTACGACGAAGTTAAGGATGATCTAAATAAGCAGGCACTGGCTCTTTCCGGAGGGCAGCAGCAGCGTATCTGCATAGCCAGGACATTGGCGGTAAAACCCTCCGTACTATTGATGGATGAGCCTACATCTGCATTAGACCCAATTTCTACAGGAAAAATTGAAGACCTGATCTATAGTCTGCGCGAAAGATATACGGTCGTCATTGTAACTCATAACATGCAGCAGGCAGGGCGGGTCAGTGATAAGACCGCCTTCATGTATATGGGTGAGCTGATCGAAGAAGGCGATACCAAAAAGATATTCACCAATCCTGATAAGGACCGGACTCAGAATTACATCACAGGAAGGTTCGGATGAGACAGGAACCAGAAACAATTAACATCACTCAGGAAGAAAGGAAAAGTATGTCGCATTTAGATAAAGAGCTTGAGTTATTGAACGATGATATTTTAGAACTCATGTACAAGGTGAAATCCCAGCTGGAGAAGTGTAAGAAAGCACTTATTGAGTTTGATCTGGAGCTTGCTGAGGATATCAATGTCAATGAAAAGCGAGTTGATGCAATGGAATTGAATATCGATCGTGAATGCGAAAATATTCTGGCCTTGTTCAATCCCGTTGCCATCGATCTGCGCTTTGTACTTGCTGCCATTAAGATCAATTCTGACCTCGAAAGGATAGGTGATCACGCAAACAGTATTGCTAAATACCTGATGGAATTTGGTGAAAGCATAGATCCCAAACTTGTCAGTGAAATGGAAGTGGATGTAATGTTTGATAAGGCCATAAAGATGCTGCATCACGTTTCAAATGCCTTTATCAAGGAGGATACTGCAGAAGCCCGTAAAGTCTTTTCGATGGACAAAACCCTGAACAAGATACACAAGGAATCTTCAGCTCATATAAAGAAGATAAATGAGGAAAAGGAAGTGGATATGCGGGTGTTGCTTTATCTGTTTTCGATCATCAGCAAACTGGAAAGAGTTGGGGATCTCACCAAGAACGCTGCAGAAGAGATCGTATTCTTTATTGAAGCCAAAGTTTTAAAACACAAAAAAGGACAAGCCGGCAAATAAATTGATCATCTTTAATACAGATGAAACGACCGGTTCAAATCGGACATAATCAAAACCAATCAGCACAAAATGAATAAGTCACTACTGTTACTGTTAGCAATTTTTTCTATCAGTACGGCAAATATATCCGCCCAGGAAGCAAAAGTTAACCCATACGGAAAAGGTATAGTTTTTAGTCCGGAAGATGGATCTTATGAGGTAAAGCTAGGAGCCAGATTTCAGACATTGTATACCGGAACCTATGATCTGGATACGGAAGAATATTCTGATCAGCTACTTACCAGAAGAGCCCGATTAAAATTTGACGGATTTGTTTATTCACCCAAGATCAAATATAAAATTGAGCTGGCCTTATCCAACCGTGACACCCGAAATTCAAGTTCAGCTGGTCTGCCACAAAACAGTGCTACTGCCAATATCGTATTGGATGCTGTTGCGAAGTATGAATTTGCAGAGAACTGGGAAGTATGGTTCGGTCAAACTAAACTACCGGGTAACAGAGAACGTGTGATCTCATCTCAAAAATTACAGTTCGTAGACCGAAGTCTGGTAAACTCCCGGTTCAATATCGACCGTGACCTTGGAGTCCATTTACTGTATTCCTCCAATGTAGGGGGAGGGGTCATAAATACACATGTTGCCCTGGCTATGGGTGAAGGTAGAAATATCACCTCCGGCAATGAGGGTGGTTATGACTATTCAGGACGAGTTGAATATCTTCCATTCGGAAAATTCACCAACAAAGGGGACTACTTTGGTTCAGACCTGGAAAGAGAAGAGACCCCTAAATTATCTGTGGGTGTTTCCTTCGATTACAATGACGGAGCGACCAGAAGCAGAGGTCAGTTAGGCGGATTTGTCAGGGATCTGAACGGTGACCTGGTAAGCAATGATCTGACGTCGGTATTTGTAGATGCAATGTTTAAGAGTAACGGCTTTTCTTTCGCTTCAGAGTATGCGTATAAAGATGGGGATAACAACGTGACCGGATTTGGAACCGGAAGTGGATTTGTGGCGCAGGCAGGGTACCTCTTCATGAATAACATTGAACCCGCGCTTAGATTCACCACCATTGATCCTGATGATGTTTCATCCCTGGCGAAAAGAAATGAATATACTTTCGGTCTGTCGAAGTATGTGGTTGGACATAATCTGAAGATTCAGACCGATGTCAGTTATACCGATTTTGATGCCAGAAGCAATGAGATACTATACCGATTTCAGGTTGAGGTCGCTTTTTAATCTGTGCTGATATCATTTTTTAAGGCCGGCAGGTGAACTTGCCGGCCTTTTTTATTCCCGGAGTATTCTGATGCAGCAATAAACGCAGATCACACGGACAGGTCCGGATCATCAGAAATAGCTGTAACTATATGGCTGAACTATTTCTTTCGTACTTTGATGTACAACGTTTAAAAGATCAGATCACTTCTAATTCCTTACCGATCTTAGTAAATGCAGCTACCGCCTTATCGATATGCTCTTTTTCATGAGCTGCGGATAACTGAACCCTGATCCGAGCCTGTTCCTTTGGTACAACAGGATAGCTGAAGCCAATTACATAAATTCCTTCCTCAAGCAAGCGTGCGGCAAATTCTTTAGATAATTTGGCATCGTATAACATCACTGCAACGATGGCTGACTGGGTTGGTTTAATGTCAAAGCCGGCTTTTTTGATCTCTGAATTAAAGTATTCAATGTTTGACTGAAGCTTTTCCTGCAGATCGTTGGTCTCGGTCATCATTTCAAACATCTTTACGCCCGCCGCGGCAATGAGCGGGGGAATAGAGTTTGAAAACAGATAAGGCCGGCTTCTCTGGCGGAGCATTTCAATGATCTCTTTTTTCCCGGTTGTGAATCCGCCAATCGCACCGCCAAATGCTTTACCCAGGGTACCTGTAATAATTTCAACCTGTCCCATAATATCAAACAATTCCGTCACACCCCGTCCGGTCTTGCCCACTACACCAGCTGAGTGGCATTCATCTACCATGACCATTGCATCATATTTATTCGCCAGCTCTACGATCTTGTCCATCGGGGCTACATTGCCGTCCATGGAAAATACACCGTCGGTCACGATGATACGAAAACGTTGCTCCTGAGCTTTCTTCAGTTGCTCTTCCAGATCTTCCATGTCGGCCGTCTTATAACGATATCGGGCTGCTTTACACAACCGGACTCCGTCAATGATGGAAGCGTGATTGAGAGCATCAGAAATGATCGCGTCTTCAGCGGTTAAAAGGGGTTCGAATAACCCTCCGTTGGCATCAAAGCATGCCGCATAAAGAATAGTATCCTCGGTTCCATAGAACTCTGCGATCTTTTGTTCCAGTTCTTTATGGATATCGGTGGTGCCGCAAATAAATCGGACCGACGACATTCCATAGCCATGAGAGTCCAATGATTCTTTTGCCGATTTAACTAATTCTGCATCGTTTGAAAGTCCCAGATAATTATTGGCACAGAAATTAATGACCTTCTGGCCCGTATCGAGTGTCACTTCTGCATCCTGTGGTGAAACAATGATTCTTTCATCCTTATTCAGACCGGCATTTTTTATTTCCGATAACTCGTTTTGCAGATGTTTCTGGAACTGGGTGTACATATTTTTTCTATTTGTTTAGGTATTAAATCACGCATTTCGAAGATCAAGAGATCATTCTGTAAATGCAACATATCTTGCATTTATTATCATCTAAGAATAATTTGATGCGCATTAATTTACCCACCTGACAGCAAGAAAAAATGAAAGCACTGGTTAAGACCAAGCCCGAAAAAGGATTATGGATGGAAGACATCCCCGTACCCGAGATCGGGCCTAATGAAGTACTCATCAAAATCTCGAAAACAGCAATTTGCGGAACCGATTTACATATTTATTTATGGGACGATTGGGCACAACAAACCATCCCGCAGGGGCTGACTATTGGTCACGAGTATGTGGGGCACATTGCGAAATTAGGGTCCGAGGTCACTGAGTTTAAAGAAGGAGACCGTGTTACAGGTGAAGGTCACATTGCTTGCGGACACTGCCGAAACTGCAGAAGAGGTCGTCAGCATATTTGTGAAAAGACTTTAGGAGTAGGGGTCAACATTAACGGAGCATTTGCTGAGTACCTCAAAATTCCATCATCCAATGTTCTAAAGATCAACGAACAGATTCCCGATGAGATCGTATCCATAATGGACCCATTGGGCAATGCCACACATACAACGCTTTCTTTTCCGGTGGTAGGGGAAGACGTATTGATCACAGGCTCCGGATTGATCGGCAGCATGTGTATTGCCATCGCGAAGTTTGCCGGAGCACGGAATGTCATTGCTACCGAAACCAGTGAGTATCGTGCAGACTTAGCCGGTAAATTCGGGGCAACCCGTATTGTAAACCCCCTGAAAGAAGATCTGGGAAATGTGATGCACGAAATGGGTATGCGTGGATTTGATATTGGACTGGAATGCTCGGGCGCACCGGCAGCCTTCAATCAAATGGTATCGCATATGTATAATTCCGGTAAAATTGCATTACTGGGTATCCTGCCACAGAAAACCCAGGTAGACTGGAATAAGATCATATTCAAGGGATTGACCCTGAAGGGGATCTACGGAAGAGAGATGTATGAAACCTGGTATCAAATGGAGCAAATGCTGATCTCAGGACTGGATATATCCGATATCATTACCCACCGGTATCCCATCGATGATTTTCAAAAAGGCTTCGATATCATGGAAGCGGCAAGCTGTGGCAAGGTGATTCTGAGCTGGGATTGATCTGAATCTTATTTAAGCATGAGAAAGGTACAGAGTAAATTCCTTCTCTGGGATTTTATGAGATTATGTTCGTTATAATTTATCGGATATAAGTCGCTTTATTTCCATGATTTCATCCTGTTCCATTATCGGCTAAACTCAATTATTACATTCCTGGGTAAGGCTTATAGTGCAGATGAATTCTCTTTTTTGTACACCCTTACCCAGTCCACATACATGAATTGCGGGAATACGCTGGTGGTATCCGGCCGGCCTGCCCATTTTCCTCCAACCGCTATATTAAACAGCAGAAAATACTCCTTATGGAGTTCCGTCATCTCATCTGAAGTGATAGGAGTGGAGGCAAATTGTTCTCCGTCAACCAGCCAGGAGATCTGCTCCTCATCCCATACAAGCTCGAATATGTGGAAATTATCTGCAAACTTTCCATTCTCTAATTCATATTCTATCGCACCCATTTGAGTGTGAGAACCGGAGGAATCGGCATAGTGAATATTTGCTTCGATCACGGCATCACTTTTGGTGCCGTATAATTCCAGGATATCTATTTCTCCGCTCTGGGGCCATGGGGTATCACCTCCGTTCTCATTGATATCGGAGCCCAGCATCCAGAAGGCGGGCCAGATACCTTTGCTGTAAGGGAGTTTGATCCGTGCAGCCAGCTTTCCATATTTAAAGGTGAACTTATTGGCCGTGTTCAGTCTGGCAGAGGTATACTGATCAGGTCCATGCTGAGCACTCTCATGAATAGCTTTGATCACGAGGGATCCGTTCTCCAGATAGGCATTCTTAGAGCTGTCGGTATATCTTTGCCATTCTTCATTGAATCGACCTGCTTCAACTACCTGCCGGTTCCATATGCTTTCGTCCAGCTGCTCACCCTCAAATTCATCTGACCAGTGTAGTTTCCAGTCAAGCCCGGCATCATAGCTTTCTTTTTGCATTTCAGTAGTGTTTTTTTGTTCATTCGTGCATGAGGATGATGACATAAATAAAAGGATAATTGTGAGCAGATAAGAGTTTAGGCGTGCCATGAAATTGAATTATTTTAGACCAGGGAAGTTGTTCTTACATCGTTGATATAAATAAATCCGGACATCAAAGAATATAATATTTTGGTCTCGGATTGCCCGACAAATATGATTTACTCGGTGTACTCATGCTTTACCCAATCCACTTCCATCACCCATTCACCCTCCATCGGGTTATCTGTGATCTTGGCATAGTTTAAAATAGCAAACATGGGCTCGGGGTAGTTGTCTCCCTGACCTTCGTTTCGGTATATCTCATCCCCGTCCAGGCGGTATACCAGGTCACTGCCTTCCCATTCCACGGAATATTCATGATATTCATCCAGGCTAGCCGGAAAGTTTGATCGCATACTCCACCAGTCTCCTTTATCGCATTCCCCTAAACTCTTAATAGCTCCGGTGGTAAACTCATTTTTAAGATGATCACCGTGATGCTCAAAAATATCGATCTCACCTGAACCGGTCATTGGCCAGCAAACGGTTTCATCCTCTTCCTGAACCGGGGGTTCATTATTCTGAGCACCTAAGATCCACCAGGCAGGAAACTGGCTCGGCTCCCCATTACCGGACAGACGTAAGCGCGCAGTCCATTTACCCTTGACAAACTCTTTACGGTTTTTGGAAGCGATCCGTCCGGCTACATATTTGGTGTTTGGATGTTGTTCACCGTATTTATCCATGTTATCACAGGGGATCTCTTCTCCGATATTGACCACTTTTAATTTGAGGGTGCCATCGCTGACTTCCCGGGTACCGTATTTGCCATCCGGTACGTAGCATTGGGTTTCATTATTCACCCATATTCGCTGGTCCTGCCAGTTTTCAGCATTGAAAGAGTCGAAATCATCAAAGAAATCAACTGTCCATTTATCAGGGGATTCAGACCCATCTTTTTGCCCATTGTTACAGGCGGTTCCGAATGATAAGCAAATAAGTAGGATGAAGATTGAAATCTGTTTCATGAACGGTTACGATATGGCAAATGATTGCAAAATTAAGAATGCCGTAATTTGAGGAATGAGTAATGATATTCAAAATCCGTTATGGAATAAGTTTTTTATGATCAGACTGTTATCTAAGAGTAGGCAGACTCAATAAACTTTTTCATGGAGTTCTCAGCCCATTTCTTTTTAGCGCCCTTAGAGATATAGTCCAGGACCTGGTCAACTTCTGAGTATTCTTTGAAGATCATCTTATTTAAGTATTGCATATCCTTTCGGATCAGGTCGTATATCTGATCGGTAGTCAATGCTACATGTAAGCCTCCCTTAAGATCAGTTACAATGTTCTGGGCCACTGCTTTCGCCATCATTTCAGATAGGGAATGAGTGCAGGGAATTCCCAGTCCAACTTTACTGTCCGATTTTTGAATTACAGAAACTGACCCGCCTGCAGCGAAAACATTAGGGTATTCAGGATGATGGAGCTGTTCGGTGACCTTTATTCGACCCCACTCATCGGCCAGTTCGCGGGTGGTCCTGATGGTGTTATCACCATAAAAAGGAGGAATGATCATGGTAAATGAAGAGGAGATGCGAGTACCATCTTTCAGAACCACATCCGATGATTTAAGTTCATGAATTTCGGCATTCAGGTGTACCTGAATATTAAAGCTCTTAAACAGCTCAAGAGCTTTTTCCGGATCATTACCAAGCCCTCCAATACCTAAATGAGTCAGGTAGGGTTCCGGAGTCACAAAATGAACAGGTACCTTACCAAGCAGATCTTCTTTGTGAAGATAATAAAGGGTGTTAAATAAGAACTCGTATGCGACAAATGAATATCCGGCCCACTGTGCAAAACCGATAACCATAGGACCCGGATCATTCAGATATTCATTCCAGACCTTTTTTGTGTTCTCTGCCTGCTCAAAATCATAACAAACAGTACAGGAGTTTTTTCCGGGTTTCAGGCCTTTGATACTGGAATAGCGAGGAGAGCTTCCGGTAGCTAGAACCAGATAATCATATTCTATATTTCGGTCAGACATATATATCTGCTGATCCTTCAGGTCAAAACCATATACATTGCCCTGGATGAAAGTAATATCCAGTTCTTCATAGATGGGACGGGTATCAAAAGAACTCTTTTCAATATTATCGTGGCCAAATGGATACCACACCATAGAAGGGGTGAATATGAATTCGGGCTTCTTGTCAATAACCACAATATTATGCTTTTGGCCGACCGCCTTAGCCAGTTGAACCGCAGTGGTATATCCGGCAAAACTTGATCCTACTATTACAATTTGCTTTTTCAAAACTCCCCCACTTTGAACTGAGTGAATATTAACTACTAACATATTTTTTTAAAGATTATATGAAGGCTAAGTCCCGGTTTAGGTTCATCAATGCTTCATGATAGAATGGTATGATCAGCAAATACACGATTATTAATGGAGGATGTATGGCCAGGAAAGCGACTTATAAAGGAACCATAGGGATCTTAACCGGTGGTGGAGATGTGCCGGGATTAAATCCGGCTATAAGAGCTATTACGATCCGGGCTATAAGAGAAGGTTATCGCGTGGTCGGTTTCAGGAGAGGATGGGCCGGTCTCATCGATATCATAAGGGATAAAAAGCATGACAACACCCGGAATTTTGTTGAACTAAGTGAAGATATCGTTAATAAAGCGGGACGTACCGGCGGCACTTTCTTACATACTTCTCGTACCCGGCCCAGTCATGTAAAAAAAGCAGAAGTCCCTTCATTTCTCCAGGAAAAGTACAATGAAGAAATAAATGACCTGACCGAGGAAGTGATCAGGAACCTGGAGTGGGTAGGTATCGATTTTCTGATCCCGATCGGGGGTGATGATACTCTGAGTTATGGTGTTCATCTGTACCGAAAAGGTATTAAGGTCATTGCGATCCCTAAAACGATGGATAACGATGTGCCGGGTACTGATTACTGTATTGGCTTCAGTACCTGTGTAACGCGGACCATTCAGCACGCCAACAATCTTCGCACCTCCGCGGGTTCTCATGAGCGTTTCCTGGTAATGGAAGTATTTGGAAGATATGCAGGCTTTACCGCTATGCTTCCGACCATGGCCGGAGCCGCTAACCGGTGTGTAATTCCGGAGCATGAATTTGAAATGGAGCATCTGACTGAACTTATGTCCTATGACCGAAAGAAGAACCCGAGTAACTATTCCATGCTGCTGGTTTCTGAGGGAGCGATGTTCAAAGGAGGAGAGATGATCTTCGAGAATGCGACAACGGATGCCTATGGCCATAAAAAATTAGGCGGGATCGGAGACCTGATCTCCGCAGAATTAAAATCTTGGTCTCCGAAGTTCAACGACGGAAAAAGTGTAAATATCATTAATCAGAAACTTGGTTACTTGGTAAGAGGGGGGGATCCCGATGCAATTGATTCTATAGTTCCGATGGCCTATGGTAACCTTGCTCTGGATCTGATCCTTCAAAATATGCACGGACGTTTAGTTGTGCTGAAAAATGGCCGGTATGATAATATTCCGGTGGATATTGTAACCAGTAAAAAGAAGCTGGTAGACGTGAAACGGCATTATAATACCGAGCGGTTGCGGCCTTATTTTAAAAGCTTTGAAATGCAGCCCCTGTTTATCATGACGAGTGAGAACTGATGACTGCAAGCATTATGATGTGATTTTATCAACTTCAGGATCACCAAAGTGGTAGTTGCTTATGGATAAGTCTTGTTATTCAGTGTATTCAAGGATTTGGCCCTTCATACAAGATTAACATAGCTGTTTTATATAGCCGATCAGAAAGTTCAATTACTAAGAGAATTTAAAAGGTCGGTATATCATGAAGAATAGATGGCTTATAGCAGCCTCGGCTGTGGGAATTCATATATCAATCGGATCAGTTTATGCCTACAGCGCCTGGAAGATGCCGCTGGAAAATACTTTCGGATGGTCCGCAACCAGCACATCAATGGCCTTTAGTATTGCCATATTCTTTTTGGGGATCTCGGCTGCATTTTTAGGCCGTTATATCGAGAAACACGGGCCTTCAAAAGGCGGGTTATTATCAGCTGCTTTCTTCACTATAGGATTATTCGGTTCGGCTCTGGCTTGTTACCTGGAAAGTATCTGGCTGTTCTACCTGTTCTTTGGTGTGATCAGCGGTATAGGACTCGGACTGGGATATATTTCACCGGTTTCGACACTTGTGAAATGGTTTCCGGACCGACGGGGATTAGCGACCGGTCTGGCTATAATGGGATTCGGTTTTGGCGGACTGGTATGTGCCCACCTGATCGATGTATTTAATCCTGCTGTGAGCGAACAGGTACTTCCCAGGGAAATATCTGCGACCGTTTATACTGATTTAGCGGTATCTGATCCCGAAAAACTGGATTCCCTGTTAACCGGATTACCGGCGCTTGAGGATTTCAAAACTCAGGAGTCAGAGCTCAGGGAACTGAAACGTGATGGAAGAGATGGTGAAGAGGAATACCGGATTCTGGAATCAGGAATTGCTCCTTTTCATACGGTTGTGTTATATAAAAAATCATCTATCGTATTTGCATTTGCTGCTCTCGGGCTCATATATCTTTTGGTGATGGTACCGAGTGCATTATATATAAAGCCGCCACCGGACGATTATGCTGAGCAATATTTCAAGGGAGAAAACGGGGCAAGTAAAAGAAAGGTTTTAAAGGTAAAAGAAGTCACTGCCCTGGATGCCCTGAAAACTCCAGGATTTTACGGATTATGGATCATGTTATTTATCAATGTATCCTGTGGTATCGCCGTAATTGCTACAGCCAAAAAAATGGGCTATGAGATGGTCCGATTATCGGTAGAAATGTCAACCCTGCTGGTTATGGGTATATCACTATTTAATGGACTTGGGCGAATATTCTGGGCATCACTATCTGATTATATCGGAAGAAGTAACACTTATATAGCTTTTTTTCTTATTCAGATCATTGCCTTTCCGCTATTAGCGAATCTCACTACCCAGCCAATACTCTTCATGGTAGTTACTTTCGTGATTCTGACCTGTTATGGGGGAGGATTTGCCAGTATACCGGCTTATATAAGCGACCTGTTCGGGCTGGACGAGATGCCCACTATTCACGGCTTTATATTGACGGCCTGGTCATTGGCAGGTATCGCGGGCCCTCTGCTAAACTCTTATGTATATGAGCAGACAGAAAGTTATCAGCAAAGTCTGTATGTATTCGGAGGGGCATTCGTCATAGCACTGATCGTATCGCTGCTTATGAAACTCGAAGTAAAGCGGGTAAATAGGGAATCAGCCTGAAGTCAGAAATAAATGAAATGAAGCGGTGGTTTTGGGTCATATAAGCTGGAAGCGCTTCCAATATAAACTAATTGTTATCAATTAGTTAGAACCTCAATAATAGGCCGGAAATTTACGCGCTCTTCACAATTCTGGTCTACTATGGGGCAAGAATATGAACTCAATGATTGAAGACCATCAAACAAAAGTGATCTTCTGATTATTAATTACCCTATAAAACACGCTATCATGAAAACAACTAAGAACAGTGATCTTTTGCCATTCATGACCGATGAAACCCCTGAATATTACAGGGGATTTACGCCCGGGATCTGGAATAATGAAATTGATGTAAGAGATTTTATTCAGAAGAATTATTCTCCCTACGAAGGAGACGATTCATTTTTAAGCGGAGCTACTGATATTACCAGTTTGTTGTGGCAACAGGTACTTAACCTGATGGTAAAAGAACAGAAAGAGGGTGTACTGGATGCCGACTCAGAGCTGGTCTCATCTATTGTTTCCCATGCACCCGGGTATATTGACCGCGAACTGGAACGTATAGTTGGTTTGCAGACTGATGCGCCCCTTAAAAGATCTATGATGCCTTTTGGCGGGGTCAGAATGGCTCAGAAGGCATTAGAAAGCAACGGTTTTAATTTTTCCGAAGAGACCAGAAAAGCATTTGCAGCTATCCGTAAGACCCATAACGACGGGGTATTTGACGGATACACCAGTGAGATCCGTAAGGCCCGATCTTCTGGTATAGTAACTGGTCTGCCTGATGCTTATGCCCGGGGAAGAATTATCGGAGATTATCGCCGGGTAGCATTATATGGCATCGACCGATTGATCGAAGACAAACAGGAGCAATTAGACTCGCTGGAACTTCACAATCTGGATGAAGAAACGATCCGACTGAGAGAAGAACTGAACGAACAGTTACGGTCGCTAGGCGAGCTGAAAGAGATGGCAGCTGGTTATGGCTTTGACATTTCTAAGCCGGCTAATAATGCTAAAGAAGCAGTTCAATGGGTGTATTTCGGTTATCTGGCTGCAGTTAAAGAACAAAACGGAGCGGCCATGTCATTCGGGAGGGTATCCACCTTCCTTGATATCTACATTCAGCGTGACATTGAAGAAGACACGCTCATGGAAGCTGATGCCCAGGAACTGATCGATCACCTGGTCATGAAGCTTAGGATGGTCCGTTTTATGCGACCCCCGGAATATGATGAATTGTTTTCCGGCGATCCTACTTGGGTTACAGAGGTGATTGGCGGTATGGGTCTCGATGGCCGGACGATGGTTTCCAGAACCTCTTTCCGCTTCCTTCAGACCCTTCACAACCTGGGACCAGCACCTGAGCCGAACCTTACCGTTCTATGGTCGGAAAAGCTGCCGGAAGGATTCAAAAAATTCTGCGTAAACACCTCCATTGAAACTTCTTCACTGCAATATGAAAATGATGATTTGATGCGCAGCTACTGGGGAGATGATTACGGAATTGCATGCTGCGTTTCTGCTATGAAGATCGGAAAGCAGATGCAGTACTTCGGTGCACGGGCTAACCTTGCAAAGACTTTACTTTATGCCATCAATGGTGGTAAAGATGAGGTGAGCGGTGAGCAGGTAGGTCCTGAATTTGCCCCGATCACCGGAGACCTTCTCACATATGAGGAGCTGATGCCAAAATTTGACAGCATGATGGACTGGCTGGCAGCTACCTATATGAATGCGCTGAATGTGATCCACTTCATGCATGATAAATACTATTACGAGCGTCTGGAAATGGCCCTGCACGACCGGGATGTATTCCGCACCATGGCATGTGGTATTGCCGGTCTTTCGGTGGTTGCCGATTCTCTGAGTGCCTGTAAATACGCTAAGGTTAGGATCATAAGGGATAAGAACGGTCTGGCCACAGACTTCGAGACAACCGGCGAATTCCCTTTATTCGGTAATGACGACGATCGGGTCGACAGCATTGCAAGAGACCTGGTTAAGATCTTCATGCAGAAACTCAAAAAGCAGCCTTCGTACAGGAATTCGGTACCCACTCAGTCAATTCTGACGATCACTTCAAACGTAGTGTATGGTAACAAGACCGGAAATACACCGGACGGCCGAAAGAAGGGAGAACCCTTCGGTCCCGGGGCCAATCCGATGCATGGACGTGACAGGAATGGAGCGGTTGCAAGTATGCGGTCTGTAGCTAAACTTCCTTATGAGTACGCTCAGGACGGTATCTCTTATACCTTTTCCATAGTACCGGGAGCACTGGGGCGTTCTGAAGAAGACCGAATCACAAATATGATGAATCTGTTGGATGGTTATTTCAATGAAGGAGGACACCATGTTAATGTGAATGTATTTGACCGTGATACCCTGGTTGATGCCATGGAACATCCGGAAAAATATCCACAGCTTACGATTCGTGTTTCCGGATATGCAGTCAATTTCAACAAATTGACTAAAGAACAACAGATGGATGTGATATCCAGAACCTTCCACGAAAAGAACTAGAAAACGCAAGAAAAAACCATTTCTAAGAGGTCGTAAATAAACCGGAGTGACTGGTCAATATAGCATCACTCCGGTTTTTAAAAATGAGGTAAAGGCTATGAAAAATGTAACAGGATATCTTCACTCTATCGAGACAGCGGGTACTTTAGATGGTCCCGGAATACGACGTGTTCTCTTTTTAAACGGTTGCCCGTTAAAATGTGTGTATTGTCATAATCCGGATACCAGACGTCATAAGGGAGGTACAAAAACGGACGCTTATACAGAACTGAGGGATATCGCCCGGCAAAAAGAGATGCTTCAGTCCATGAGCGGTGGGGTTACTCTGTCTGGAGGTGAACCGCTTTGGCAGCCTGAATTCGTAAAAACCATATTTGAAGGGTGTAAGCTTTTGGGGCTTCATACTGCTCTTGATACCTCAGGGTTTCTGGGTGCTAAAGCGGATGATGAACTGCTTTCTTATACGGACCTGGTGTTGCTGGATATAAAACATTTTGACCCTGAAGGGTATAAAAGAGTTACCGGAGTGGACCTGCAACCCACACTGGATTTTGCCGAACGGCTTGCCGCTTTGAATATACCGGTCTGGTTGCGTTATGTATTAGTTCCAGGCTACACGGATGAAGTAGAGGCTATTGAACGATTGGCGGCATATGCTAAAAGACTTGGAAATGTAGAAAGAGTGGAAATACTTCCATTTCATAAAATGGGTGAGTATAAATGGGAAGCATTGGGTATGGAATATGAGTTATTCGAAATTGATGAGCCTACCCCGGAGCTGATCGATAACACAAAGGCCTGCTTTGACAAGGAGAAGGTATTGGTCTATTAGGTTCAAAACAGCAAATAAACCTTAAGATCGGTTTTAATGGTACTTTTCAATACCCGGTGGATATTGTAACCAGTAAAAAGAAGCTGGTAGACGTGAAACGGCATTATAATACTGAGCGGTTGCGGCCTTATTTTAAGAGCTTTGAAATGCAGCCCCTGTTTATCAAGACGAGTGAGAACTGAGGGTATTTTACGGTTCTCTTTACCGATCGAATATCGGGTTGATCGCTATAAGTATGCGATTGGTTATTGTATCAATAAAATGATCAGCTCCTGATCACTCATATTGGTTGATGAGGTCCTCAAAATCTTTTTCATAGAGTGGTTTATCCAGGATCTTTTTGATCTGAGTATATTCTTCATGCAAAAAGCACGGATTCTTTTCGTTGCAGCTGTCCAGTCCCAGTATACATTTATTGAAAATTCTGGGTCCCTCCATTGTAGTGATCACATCGATCATTCTCATTTTGAGGTTACTATCGTCAACAAAAAATCCACCCCCAGGGCCTTTGCTGGAAGAGACTATTCCGTTTCTGGCCAATCGCTGTAAGACCTTGCTCAGATAGGGGGTAGGTATATCCAGCTCATCTGCGACTTCTGCCGCCCGGAATTTTCGATCGCTTTTATTCCGGGCCATAAATACGATCGCCCTTATAGCATACTGAGTAGAGGTTGAGAACATCATTTTCTAATGAATATACAAAAAAAGATAAAAATATCTCTTTATCTAAAATTCACAAACGAATATTAAAATACTGGCAAAAAGGAGAAATATGCAGCGACTCATAGTAATCTTTCTCGTTTCCGGACTTATTTCCTGTTCAGGTGGACCGGATAATAATAAAAGTGAATCAGCACCAAGGACAGCGGATCTGGAAACTGTATCAGAAAATGGGGTAGGTCCGATAGATGAACTCAAACTTCCGGATACCATAGATCAGGATTTGGCAAAAAAAGGGAAAAATGTATTTGAGGCTAAATGTACCGCATGTCATAAAACCGATAAAAAATATATAGGGCCGAATCCTACCGGCATATTGGAACGCAGAAATCCGGCCTGGGTCATGAATATGATAATGAATCCGGATGGTATGGTAAAAGAAGATCCAGTGGCTAAAGCATTATTGATCGAGTATAACGGTACCCCCATGGCCAATCAGAACTTAAGTGAAGAAGAAGCACGAGCAATTCTTGAATATTTCCGAACTCTATAATCACACATTATGAAATACATAAAATACCATCTGGTTCTTGGATTGATAGTCACCTCGATACTGGCCTGTGGCCGGACGGGTGATGAAGGCAATTTTTCTGCCCTTGAAAATACCCGCCCAAAAGGCCAGGCTTCTGTGGTCGACAATGACTCTGATAAAAATATACTTCAGGTAGCTATGGGTTCAGAGGATCATACCACACTGGTGGCGGCTGTTGAAGCTGCCGGCATCGAGCATGTATTGGTCAATGCCGGACCTCTGACTGTATTCGCACCAGTGAACACTGCATTTGATGCTCTTCCTGCCGGTACCGTGGATAATCTGCTTAGACCGGAGAATAAGGCTGATCTTGCAACTATCCTGACAAGGCATGCAGCACCCGGATCATATGATAAGGAATCACTGATCAAGTCAGCAGAAAAGGGCCGGACGCTCTACATGGCTACCGGTGACTATCTGGAGATTAATGTAGATGGAGATAAAGTACAGGTCGGCGGAGCTACTATTCTGGCTACTATTCCAACTTCCAACGGAATCATTCATGTGGTTGACTCCGTCATTTTGCCGTCAGAATAATTGATTTAACCTAAACCAATCAAAGGGATTGAATGATGAAAATTAAAACAAACATCCTCAACACTTGTATCCTGTCAGGAGTAGCACTGATGCTCACATCCTGCTCATATACCGGAGGAAACCAGGGGGCACTAAGCGGTAATATAGCGGAAAGAGTATATGTAGCACCGGGAGAACAGGACGATTATTATGCCTTCCTGTCGGGAGGTTACAGCGGAAATCTAACTGTTTATGGGTTACCATCCGGACGTATGTTTAAAGAGATTCCGGTCTTTTCTCAGTTTCCCACATCCGGTTACGGTTACTCAGAAGAAACCAAACCATTGCTTAACACCTCTCATGGTTTTATTCCATGGGATGACCTGCATCATCCGGATATATCTCAGACCAACGGTGAACTGGATGGTCGCTGGATATTTGTGAACGCAAATAATACACCAAGGATCGCCCGGATAAGCCTCGAGACTTTTGAAACGGAAGAAGTGATCGAAATTCCAAATAGTGCCGGTAATCATAGTTCTTCTTTCGTTACAGAAAACTCTGAATATGTAGTTGCTGGAACCCGGTTTTCAGTTCCGGTGCCGCAGCGTGATATGTCTATCGATGAGTATAAGAGCAATTTTAAGGGAGCAGTATCCTTTGTTAGTGTAGATGAAGAGAGCGGTCATATGGACTTGGCATTTCAGATCCTTTTACCTGGATTTAATTATGACCTTGCTCACCCAGGGAGAGGAAAATCTCACGGATGGATGTTCTTTTCAACCTATAACACTGAAGAGGCTAACACTCTGCTTGAAGTAAATGCCTCTCAGAATGATAAAGACTTCATAGCGGCGATTAACTGGAAAAAAGCAGAAGAATATATTTCGGAAGGAAGATTCCGTGAGATTCAGACTGAATACGCGCATAATATATATGATGAACGAACGCACACTGCGACTTCTACCATGAAGAAAACGGTAAAAGTGCTGGATCCCGCCGATCTCCCCGGTCTGGTATATCTGCTGCCAACCCCGAAATCACCACACGGCTGTGATGTGGACCCATCCGGTGAATACATTATCGGGAGCGGTAAACTATCAGCTTCTCTGACCGCCCATTCCTTTACAAATATGCTTAGTGCAATTGAGAATGAGGAGTTTGACGGTGACGCATATGGCATACCTATTTTAAACTACGATGATGTGGTAGGCGGAGTGGTGGAACAGGCAGGTTTAGGTCCGCTACATACTGAGTTTGATGGAAGGGGCAATGCCTATACCACTTTCTTTATTTCTTCCGAAGTAGTGAAATGGAGACTGGGTACCTGGGAGGTTGTAGACCGTAAACCTACCTATTATAGTGTGGGCCATCTGATGATCCCGGGCGGCAATTCCAGAAAACCATTCGGTAAATATGTAGTGGCGATGAACAAGATCACCAAAGACCGCTATCTGCCAACGGGTCCTGAAATGGAACACTCTGCCCAGCTCTATGATATATCGGGAGAGAAGATGGAATTACTGCTTGATTTCCCGACACACGGTGAACCGCATTATGCAGCCGGAGCACCAGCCGAACTAATCGCACCCAATTCTAAGAAGTTCTACAAACTGGAAGATAATGATCATCCGTATGCTGTTAAAAGTGAGGCTAATACCCGTTTGGAAAGGGATGGAAATACTGTTCACGTGTATATGACAACAATTCGCAGTCATTTTGCTCCGGATAATATTGAAGGGATCAAAGTCGGTGATGTGGTTTACTTTCACGTGACCAACCTCGAGCAAGACTTTGATGTACCGCATGGTATAGCCATGATCGGGGCTAATACTTCTGAACTGCTCATTATGCCGGGGCAGACCAAGACCTTCCGTTGGGAACCGGATAAGGTCGGTGTATGGCCCTTCTATTGTACGGACTTCTGTTCAGCATTACATCAGGAAATGCAGGGATATGTCCGTGTGTCACCAGCCGATTCTGATATTGAATTATCCTGGAGTCTGGATGGAGAATAAGAAGTGATGGTTACTTGTCCCCCGGCAGTAAGTCGGGGGATATTCATTAATTCACAACAAAGCGGAATAAATAGACATGAAGAAATCGAATCTTATGATGATCCTGGGGTCCCTGTGCTTACTTGCCTTATTTGTGATGCCGATGTGGATAATTACGCTGGAAGCTCCCCAATATCCTGATGGTATCGGAATGGATATATGGATCAACAAGATCGAGGATCATAATCCCAATGACATAAAGAATATCAACCTGATGAACCATTATGTAGGGATGAAACCAATACCGGATCATATGAAGGAGTTTGACATTTTCCCATATGTGATCGGTATCATGAGTGCATTTGGGGTAATTATTGGGGTATCTGGAAATCGTAAGCTGTTTCTGACATGGTTTATTGTAATGGTAGTCCTGGGAGCTGTTGGGATGTACGACTTCTATATATGGGAATACGATTATGGCCATAATCTTGATCCAAAAGCAGCGATCAAGATACCAGGTCAGGGATACCAGCCACCTTTAATAGGCAGTAAGCAGATCCTGAATTTTACTGCCCATTCATGGCCGGCAGCAGGTGCTTATTTTCTGTTTACCGGGATTTTAATGTCATTGGGAGCTTTTCTGATGAAACGAAAAGAGCAGGAGCAAAATGAAAAGGTCTAAAGTTGTGATCATGATGATTTCATGCCTGATTCTCTCATGTGAGCCGGCACCAGAAACTATCTCATTCGGAAAAGATAGCTGTGCTTACTGCTCAATGGGCATTGCGGACCCCTCTTTTGCTGCTGAATTAGTTACCGGTAAAGGAAAAGTATATAAGTATGACTCAATAGAGTGCATGGTGCGAGGTCACAGGGAGATGGATGAGACGGTGTCACTGGTATTGGTTATGGATTATAATGATCCCGGTACATTTATAAACGGCCGGAAGGCACTGTACCTGAAGAACAGTAAATTAAGAAGTCCTATGGGAGAAGATCTTGCTGCTTTCATGAACGAACAGGCCATTCTGAATAAAGAACTGAGTGGTGTCATATTTGACTGGAAGGCTCTTAAGGATCATGTGAAATAAGATCATGAGAAAGACACTGAAATATCTGATAATTGCTTTTATAATGAGCTGTCTGATTGCTCAAGATGTATATGCAGTAGATGTGACAAAGGTATGTGATCAGTGTACATATAAAACGATTCGCGAAGCGGTTGAAGCCAGTAAAGAAGGGGATGTAATAAAGGTGCTTCCGGGGATATATAAAGAACATGATCTTGAGATTGATATTCCGTTGACTCTGATAGGTATGGGTTGGCCGGTAATAGACGGGGAGGAAATCGGCAGCATCATTAAAGTCAGTGCCAAAAGTGTGAAGATTTCGGGATTCATTCTGAAGAATGTCGGATTCAGTCATACCAATGATTATGCCGCAATTCATATTCTGAATAGCCAGGATTTTGAGATTACTGAAAACATCATGCAAAATGTATTCTTCGGAATTCTGGTTGAGCGATCCCGGGATGGCAGGATCTCAAATAATCAGATATCAGGTAATTTCGAAAAGGAATTCTATTCAGGAAACGGGATCCACGGTTGGAACAGCTCTTTTTTGAGAATTGAAGAAAACAATCTTTTCGGTCTTCGCGACGGTATTTATCTGGAATTCGTAGATGAAAGCTTGATCATTGGTAATGTCAGTCAGAATAATATTCGCTATGGACTTCATTTCATGTTTTCTAATCATGATCGCTATGAATTAAATGAATTTAGCAATAACGGAGCGGGAGTAGCGGTCATGTTCTCAAAGTTCATAGCGATGAAGAAAAACCGGTTTTATAAGAACTGGGGCCCTGCTTCGTTCGGCCTTTTGCTTAAGGAAATTTATGATGCAGAGATCACGGATAATGAATTTTACCATAATACCACGGCTATAAGGGTAGACGGTTCCAGCCGGATACTGTATGAGAGAAATGATTTCAGAGAGAATGGCTGGGCAATTAAGGTTGCCGGTGGATGCTACACGAATACCTTTAAGCAGAATAATTTCCTGTATAACTCATTTGACTTGTCTTATAACAGTAGGATGAATGATAATCTCTTCGAAGAGAATTACTGGAGCTCTTACACAGGCTATGACTTAAATAATGACGGAATCGGAGATGTCCCATATCGGCCAGTAAAGCTGTTTTCATATATAGTGAACCGGACTCCTGAAACGGTAATATTACTGAGGAGTTTATTTACCGATATCCTGAATTTTTCTGAGAATGTATCACCCGTTTTTACGCCTGATGACCTGATGGACCCTTACCCATTGATGAATAAAGTCACTTCTTATGATTAGTCTTACAAAGATTCATAAAAAATACGGATCATTAAAAATACTGAACGGGATTGACCTTGAATTCAAAAGTCACGGGGTACATTCAATTCTGGGTCCCAATGGATCCGGAAAGACTACACTGATTAAGATTATTCTTGGAATGGTAATCCCCCAGCAGGGTGAGATCTTAATTGATAATGAGATTGTTAATGGTGAGTGGGAGTACAGAGACCAGATTAGTTATCTGCCCCAAATAGCGCGTTTTCCGGATAATATTACCGTATCAGAATTATTGAACATGGTCATTCGTATAAGAGGGCGAGCTAACCGATCTGATGAACTGATAGACCTTTTTAAATTAGAACCTTTCTTAAAAAAGAAGCTCGGAAATTTATCAGGCGGTACCCGCCAGAAAGTTAATCTGGTTCTGGCGTTTATGTTTGATACGGGGATTATAATTCTGGATGAGCCCACAACAGGACTGGATCCGGTGGCACTGATTAAACTCAAAGAACTCATCAGAAAAGAGCGTCTTAAAGGGAAAACCATTCTCATTACCACGCACATCATGAGTTTTGTGGAGGAAATGGCTGATGATATAGTCTTTCTTCTGGATGGAAAGATCCACTTTGTTGGATCTACCGATGAATTGCGGAAAGAGAATCAATCCCATAGCCTGGAACATGCTATAGCAAATGTGCTGGAGGCTGAACATGCTTAATATTCTCAGATATAGTTTTTTTGATCTGATCAGAAGCCGGTGGAGTATTTTTTACTGCGCCTTTTACCTTCTGCTCAGTTTTGCACTCTTATTTTTGAATAACAGTCTTCCGAAAGCGGTGATCACACTCATGAATTTGATTGTGATTCTTACCCCATTAATTGGCACCATTTTTGGAGTTATGTATTTTTATAATTCCCGGGAATTTACCGAACTATTACTGGCACAGCCTATCAGAAGAAGAACGATCTTTCTGGGTCAGTACCTGGGTGTCGCCGGCTCACTCAGTCTGAGTCTGGTTCTTGGACTTGGGATTCCTTTCCTTTTATACGGGCTTTTCCAATCGGGCGAGATCATTAACTTTATTTTTCTATTGATCGACGCAGCCTTATTAACTTTTATTTTTGTGGCTCTGGCTTTCACCGTGTCCTTATATAATGAGAACAGGATCAAAGGTTTCGGTTATGCAATTCTGATATGGCTATTCTTTGCTGTGATTTACGACGGTTTATTTCTGGTATCCTTGTTAGTATTTGAAGAATACCCGCTGGATACTTTCTCTCTGGTCGCTACTATGCTTAATCCTGTTGACCTCTCACGGATCCTGATCCTTTTAAAACTGGATATCTCTGCACTTCTTGGGTACACGGGGGCGATATTCCAGCAATTCTTCGGTACCGGCTGGGGATTATTCCTGTCTTTCGTTTCACTTCTTGCCTGGGTACTCATTCCTGCATGGTTCATGCTAAGGATCAGCCTAAATAAAGATTTCTGATAAAATTTCCAGTACAGACCAATGGATTCTACGTTTATATTCGAATAATCTTAAAGCACTGTTAATTTATACTTTATGAATAGTGAGATTGGTAATAAATTTTGTACCTAATAATCGATGAGGTAGTATTAGAAATTGACAGATGGTTTGAATGATTTGAAATAGAGCCCTGGTACAGGGCTCTATTTAAATGTGATAATCTATCTCGATGTCTAATGTGGGATATTCAGTACACCATTCCAGATATGTTCGGTTTGCTGAGGATCAGCATTGACCAGGCTGTAGGTGGTGCCGGATCCGCTGGCACCCTCAAAGCGTCCGGTTCCTCCGGTAAAAATGAAAGGATCCATGAACATGAAATTATATCCCTCCACATCGGCCGGCAGAATTTCTCCCTCAGCAATTTCAATATACAATACATCCCCGTTGGCAGCGATCATATAGCCCTCAGTATTCTCGTTGGAAAAATAGGGTATAGATTCGCCTTCGGTCAATTGACCATCATCTAATAAATCTGTGGCATCCACACAAAATGTAATGTGAATCTCGAAGTTTCCCAGGTGTGTTGCCTCTCCGCCTCCATCCTGAACATTATAAAAGAATGGTGGAAGACCGCAGCGTTCAACGCTCTCCGGTCCGGGCTGAATGCCGCCTTCCGTAATAAACTTTGATTTAAAGGGCTTGGATATATCATCACCCGGTGCTTTTTTTGTTTGTACTTCCTGAATGGATGAATCATTCCCGTCTAGATTCATATCAGAAGTGGGCTGACTGCAACTTCCCAATACGAGCAGCATGAGCATAAAAAAACCGTATTTATAGGTATTCATAAGTACCTCCGTAAGTGGTTATTATGGAGGGGCATGCCGGAGAGATGAATAGGGGATAGCCTTGAATAATTAACTTAATTATTGACTGTAAGTCAATTAAAAGATCGGCTTATAGAGATTCATTCATCTTCATTTGGAGAATTCTATCTGATATTATTCCGTTTAGGGATCATCTATTGTAGTATGAAATAGTGATCATATGGTTACTTGCAGCTCGGTTCAATTATTATGCATTCATCTCAGGCTTTTATTCGTATTGCTCATATAACAATTTGTATCAATTCACTAAAGATTCATAAAAGAGGCTTAACCTATTGATTGAGGTGGTCTGTCCGGTCGCCTAAAACCGGCAGATCATTAAAATGGGGGTAATAAACAGGGAGGTGCATCATGAAAAGCATGGTAAATCTTTTCCTTCTCATGCCATTGTTATGCAGCTGTACGGTAGTAGGACTCGTATTTGATTCTGCGAGTAATTTTAAGAGGCAGAAAGCAGCGGATAGTATTCGTGAACCCGGTCAGGAGATCGTACTAGAAAAAAAAGATGGAACAGAGCTTAAAGGAACATTCAGAGAATTTGGTTACCTGGAAGAATCATTAGTAGGACCTGAATCTAAATCAGGTACTTATTTTCCTCAAATTAATGATTCTGTAGCTATTGTTATGGATAACGATCAGGTATTTGAAGGAATCTTTGCCGGTATTATACATACAAAGAAGCACAACGATCTCATCCTAAAACCTTATTGGGCTACGAGGAGGGTCAACTATATAGAGCAAAGCAAAGTAAAGAAGATCAGTTATCTGAATCTGAAGGAAGTTAAAACAATCAGTGATCCGGGATGGACATTTTTTCTGGATCGGCCAGTCGAGGAACATATCCTTATCCATATTGATCCGCATAGAATGTCTGAACCTATTGCCTTATCCGAGGTAAATCATTTGGATAATAAATCAGTCAAGAATAAGTATTACGCCACTTTGGTTGGATTTGGTTTGGACGCTCTAGTAGCAATACTTTTTTTTACTACAGCAGATATGTGTTGCAACGCCTCTTATTAGGGCCAAAGCTCTTTTTAAAAGGCCAAGACATTTCAAGTTGATAACCTTATTATTTTGGGCCAGGTTTTATGATATTGCCGGGACTGGATGAAGTCGCTATCTTATTAATAATAAGTGCTTTAAATTATATATAGGGATAAATTTATTATCTCATGGGGGATAAAGAAAAACTTTTGATACTTGCCAGTCTGAAATCAATTATATGAATCGAAAAAAACCGGATTTACTGCCTGTGATATTACCTTATCTGATAAGTATTACTATATAAAAGACAGCACCGTACAGAACACGTTATGTAGATCTGTTCCCTCTCTTCACCGTCCCTTCATAAATAAGATGTATTGTAGTTTGGGTTGGTCGTATTGCCATCCGCTAAGTCTAATACATTATATTCCTATGAAAACCTCGCTTCATTCTTTTTCTATTCCTGTGATGGGAACAGGACATTCTATTGATACTCCGATCAGGGTTGCTCCTTATGGGATCAATTCCGTTATCTCCGTTGTGGATGATCTGCTGATCGAACGCATCCGAAAACATTACGCCGGATTATTTGACTTACCCTATGAAAACATTCCCAGAAATGCGGAAGACGGGAGAGCCAGACGCATCACAGCATACCTGGAACTGGTGCAGGAGATCGTGAACCGGAAATTCGAGGAGATCAGGAATCAACCTTTCTTCGCGGATAATGAAAAATCCCGCTACTTTGAAATGCTGCCTCTAGGATCTGAGCTTCGTAAAAAATACCATTCCCTCCTGAAAGCAGGCAAGGAGTCGGTTAATGAATTACTTGAAAGGGAGATCAATGCGCAGATGATGCCCGGTTCCATTGACGTGAATATTATGTCTAAAGTAGATGGCTTTACCTTCAGGAACAGTCCTCAGCCTATGACCGCAGAGTATAGTGATGGCTGTGCTGCACTTCGTGGTTTTGCTCAAAGCAGCCTGTCATCGGCTCTGGTTCTTTCGGCGGGATTTAATCCGAGGTTATATAATTACCTGGGAGAATTTGAAGACTTCTACCGGGATGTTAAAGGGCAGATCAAAAAGAAGATCATATTGAAAGTGAGTGACTTCCGTTCTGCATTAATTCAAGGCAAGTATCTGGCTAAAAAAGGACTGGAAGTATTTGAATATCGGATCGAATCCGGATTGAATTGTGGCGGACATGCCTTCGCTTCCGATGGCTATTTACTGCCTTCCCTGTTGAAAGAGTTTCGTGAAAAAAAAGAGATGCTTAGTGCAGCCATTCAGCCCTTGATAGAGAAATATTACGAAGACGAACGTAAGGTAAATTTTAAGCCGGAGTGGGGGATCAACAAACCACTGATCACCGTTCAGGGTGGAATTGGTACCAGCGGAGAAGCCAGCAGGCTGATGGAAGATTTTATGATGGATGCTACGGGATGGGGAAGTCCTTTCCTTATGGTTCCGGAAGCAACTCCGGTTGATGATGCAACCCGCATGCTACTTCAGGATGCCGGAGAGGAAGATCTGTACCTGTCCGGAGTTTCCCCCCTGGGGGTACCTTTTAATAATGTGAGGAGAAGCGGATCAGAACAATGGCATAAAAAAAGAATAGAACAGGGAAAACCCGGATCAGCATGCCCGAAAGGGTTCCTGGAATTCAATACAGAGTTTACCGAAGACCCGATCTGTACAGCCTCCAATCAATATCAGCTTCTCAAGATCGAGCAAATAGAGCAAAGTGATCTTTCAGATGAGGCAAAAAAGCAGCAAAAAGCGAAAGTAATGGATAAAGCCTGCTTATGTGATCATTTAGGAAACGGGGTCCTGATCTCTCTTGGAATTCTGAAAGCTGACCGGTCACCTCAGTCTATATGTCCGGGACCAAATATAGCCTGGTTTGATCGTGAATATAGTCTGAAGGAAATGGTCGATCACATCTATGGAAAAGGAGCTTCCCTGGTTCCGGATGAACGTCCTCATATGTTTGCCAAAGAGATGGTAATGTATGTTGATTATTTTGAAGAGCTGGTCCGGCAGTCAGAGGATCCGGATTCGGATCTGAAAAAACTGAACCGGTTTAAGAATAATCTCGAAAATGGAATGGATTATTGTCTCGAGATAGCCCGTGGGAAAGCCTATCCCGGTGAAAACCTTTCTTCGATACCGGAAACGGTCAATACCCAAAAAGCCCGGCTGCAGAGGATCTTTAAAGAGCTGGAGGAGTCTGTTTCAGTAAGTGCATAAGATCCGGTTATGAACACTGTAGAGAAAGCTAAGGGCATTTGAACTGTAGCCGGGTCTCCTGATAATCCGTTTATCATTTTGATGTAAGTTTTCACATATTCTGAAAACTAATCAGCCTTATGGTACCATGAAGAAGTCACTGTTTCTTTTCTCAGCATTGCTCATCTCTTCCTCTCTTTATGCTCAGAGACTCCCAATAAGCGGAGTATATTCCGGTGCAGAACAATCGAATCAAAATGTTGTTCCAGTACTGCTCGATCAAGATCTCACTTTAACAGCTATAAACACCGTGAATCCCTTTACCGTCAGACTGGCCTATGATCCGGTGGGAGACCGTTTGCTTATGCTGCAGAATAACGGGGATGTATTTGAAGTAAGCACAGTCTCTAATGCTAAATTTATTCGTTATACCTCAGCGGATCATGGTCTTTCGGAAGTGTTTGGAATGGATGTGGACTCCCGTGGAAATTTATATCTGGTAGGAAACGACCGGCAGGGTAACCTTAACCAGGGACAAATAGCAAAAGGTACAAGAATCAGTAACAGCAGTGCCAACTGGGCATTGGTGGCTGAAACAGAGCCCTATCCACTCAGCAACACCGCCTTTGATCATACCTTCAATGGGGTAGCTGTCAGTCCGGATGATCAATACCTTTTTGTGAATTCCGGCTCACGGACTGATCACGGGGAAATTCAAACCGCCAACGGAGCATTTCCTGGTTTAAGAGAAAGTCCTGTTACCTCAGCGATCCTGAGAATACCGGCTGATTCGGTCAATTTATATATCGAAGATGACAGTACCTTTCTGGCCGATAATGGATACCTGTTTGCAGATGGGGTTAGAAATAATTTCGACCTGACCTTTGATGCCGAAGGACGGCTCTTTGGTACCGAAAACTCCGGTGACCGGGATGACAGTGAGGAGTTGAATTGGCTGAGGGAGGGATTGCATTACGGCTTTCCATGGAGAATGGGAGGAAATGACACCCCCATGCAATTCGAAGGATATGATCCGGAATCGGACCTACTGGTGAATCAGAGTTCAACTGCCTATCAGGGAGGTTTCTTTTATAATGATCCTGATTACCCTGAACCTCCTGCAGGCCTGGTGTTCACCGAACCGGTTATAAACGAAGGACCGGATGCCGATCTGTACCGGGATCCGCAAACCGGTGATATTCTGGATGCTTCTGATCAGGGGGAAACCCTGAGTACCTTTACCTCACACCGGTCTCCACTAGGCCTGGTATTTGATACCGAAAGTGCTTTGGGTGGAAATTACAACGGAGATGCTTTTGTGCTGAGCTGGACAGGAACCGAATCTTCATTATTAAGCGGCATGCAGGATACCGGTGAAGATATTATGCATCTGGAAATGACTGTAAATGAAGAAACCGGTGAGGTTAGGTCAGCCGTGACCCGAATTGCTTCCGGTTTTACCAACCCCATCGATGCTGAATTGATAGGTAATTCGCTTTATGTGCTGGAATTTGTATTCAGCGGAGAAGGAAGACTGTATAAAATCGAATTTCCGAGCTTTACATCTTCTGAAGAAGAGCAGGGGCCTTCCGTTTTTGCTCTGATTCAGAACTATCCGAATCCTTTTAATCCGACTACCACGATCCCATTTGAACTGGAAAAAGCAGGGGTGGTTCGCATTGAAGTGATTGATATAATGGGGCGTGTTATTCAAACCTTATTCCAGGGCCCTAAAAACCCGGGACGACATGAGGTGGTTTTCGATGCCTCGGAGCTTTCCTCAGGCATATACTTTTACCGGTTGAACTTTCAAGATCAGTCCATGCTTAAAAAAATGATGCTGATAAAATAGTCCTCTTTGATCAAATTCATACCACTTGAACTCATAAGAATCTGTTACCAAGATTCTTGTTTTAAGTGTAAAAAGAGACTATTTAAACTCAATGAAATTCAGATTATAGCCACCATTTCTGGCTGAGACCCGGAGCATGCGTTTTCCGCCTTCATTAATGGTTACACTGCCCAGGTCCACGGTTTGCCAGTTTTGATAGCTTCCCGTTCTGGGTAGCTGGCCATTACTGATCAGAGTAGCTCCATCGAGACTGATATTGATGCTGGCAGTGGTTGAGGGGGTAGCAACCCTGGCACTAATGGTATAGGTACCGGGACTTACATCCACGGTATATTCCATCCATTCACTGGTTCCGATCCATCCGACATTATAACCGTTACCTTCGGTATCTTCTGTTACCTGAATATCCACCCCGTCATTTCTGAAGGTCCAGCCGTTATTGCCGGTGGTATTATCGCTTACCCTTTTTACCTGGGTATCGAAGTATGAGACAGAATTAGATCCGATATCATAATATTCAGCTTCGATCGTACCTGGTATTTCAAGATCGGTATATGGGACATTGGTACTTGAAAAATCCGGGGAGAACAAAGCAGCAACCACGTCCGGTTTGACAATGGTACTGTCGATATGCAGGTTTCTGGCTAATTGCATGAATCCGTCGTAAGCTTCCTGTGCGGATGGTCTGGGACCGTTTCCTTTAAAGTATTCAAGAATAACTTCATATTGATCCAGTTTAGGAACCGATAGGGGAGCAGAAATGGTGTTGTATTTTTTATGAGTCCACCAGTTCCAGCCAATATTATTGGATTCCATACCACGGGTGACCTCATTGAACCAGACATTGCTGTTTTCACCGGATTCTCCCAGCCAGAGCGGAACCTGGAAATCAGTTCGGATATCCATTAGGTATTGATAGGTCCCGGCGTCTGTTTCATTCCAGTATTTGTGAAAAGCATAAACCATGTTCCCATCCCAGGGGGGAGTAAGCCCGGTAAAATCGGTTGCAAACCAGTCACCTTCGATAAAAAGAATGTGATTCTTATCTATCGTTCTTACCGCATTGGACAATGTTTCATAAAATTGCCGGAATGAGGCTTTACTGTAATTAGCAGGCAATACCGGTTCGTTTATCAGGTCATATCCAATGATCTGAGTTTCGTCTTTATATCTTCGTGCGATCTCTTCCCATATCTTTACTGTAATGGGTTGATAAGTGGAAGGCTCGACCCATAACCGGGCTACACCATCACTATCTGAGATGTTGAGATGGTTCTGAGCACCCGGCGCGGCGTGCATATCAAGGATAATATACAGATCATGATTCTTGCACCATTGAATGAATTCGTCAACGATCTGGAATCCATCTTCTTTGAAAGTATCCTGATCGATATCATAAAGTACATTATAGTGAAATGGAAGCCGTATGTGGTCATAACCCCATTCAGCAATTTGTTCTATATCTTTCTCATTTACGTAATTACGGATATAGAGATCATTAAACTCTTCGTAATTTGCTTCTCCGATCAGATCTATGATCGCATTTTTAATGGAAGTAGGGGAGCCGCCATCAGGTAAAGCCATATCCAGCATGTACCCTTCGGGCATTAACCAGCCACCTAAGCCTACGCCCCTGATGACAACGGACCTTCCTTCTTGATTTTGTATTACCGGCCCGTTCGTTTTCCAGAAATTATCATCCTTACTACCACTGTCATTTACAGTGGAGCAGGTCAGCATAAAAAAGGGGAACAGGATCAGAAACGTAATATTTTTCATCGTTCTATTATTCCGTTAATTCAAATTCGGTACTGAGCAGGTCAGTTGAATTCCCGCCTATCATCAGCGAGAAGATCCCAGCCTCTGCCTTGAATATCTCGTCTGCACCAAAGAAGCCCAAGGTATTTGAATTAACTGTGAAGGAGACGCTTTTCTTTTCACCCGGGTCCAGGCTTATCTTCCGGAATCCTTTGAGTTCTTTTACGGGTCTTACCGTACTTGCAAAATGATCCCGGATGTAGAATTGCACCACCTCTTCTCCGGCCCGCTCACCTGTATTTGTCACATTGACCGACACAGTAATTTCTTCTTCCATAGCCATTGAGGGCTTTGAAAGACGAAGATCCGAATATTCAAAGCTGGTGTAACTCAGACCGTATCCAAAGGGATATTGGGGATCGTTGGACTCATCAGTGTAATGACTCCAGAATACCGTTCCGGCATCACCCTGCTGGGGTACGGGCCGTCCGGTGTTTTTATGGTTATAGTAGATTGGGACCTGCCCAACATGACGGGGTACGGAAACCGGCAGCTTACCTGATGGATTATAATCACCGAAGAGAACATCAGCTATGGCATTTCCTGCCTCTGAACCGAGGTGCCAGGCTTCCAGCAGGGAAGGGGCATTTTCGTATAGCTCAGGTTCGGCAATCGGGCGGCCGTTCATTAATACTACCACAACATTAGGATTCACTTCCATGACCTTTTTAAACAATTCCAGCTGCCGCCCTTTCAGGCTGATATCGACCTGAGAACGGCCTTCGCCTGACTGGAATCCTTCTTCACCAAGAGCCATTATTACAATATCCGCATTGCCTGCTATCTCAACGGCTTCTTCAATACCGGATCCGTCATCCTCAGGGAAATTGAGTTCAGATACAAAATTCTTACGTCCCTCTGCTAAAGTATATCCCTCCGCATAGTGTACCTCGGTTTCTTTCGACACAGCGTTTTGAATTCCCTCGAGTAGTGAAACTGCTGAATTAGCCTCTCCCTGGGCTCTCCATGTCCCTATAGGCGAGTCTTTGTCGTCGGCAAGGGTTCCGATCACAGCAATAGAATTCACTTCCTTTGACAGGGGTAATAAATTAGTACGGTTCTCCATTAATACCATTGACTTCCTGGCTACATCTCTTGCAGCAGCCCGGTGTTCATCGGTATAGAGAGTATTTTCTTCCCGCTCCGCATCGGAATACCTGTAGGGATCCTCAAATAAGCCCAGAAGGTATTTAACCCTCAATATTCTCCTGACCGCATTATTCACGATCTCAATATCAACTTCTCCGTTATTCACAAGGTCAGCCAGGTGGCGCTGGAATCCCTCGGATTCCATATCCATGTCGGTACCGGCAATAATAGCATCTTTAGATCCGGTTCTGAGGTTGGGTGAATAACCATGAGGAACTAACTGACGTATAGTGCCCCAGTCCGTTACGATAAAACCGTTAAATCCCCATTCGTTTTTAAGAATATCATTCTGCAGGTAATCATGTGCCGTGGCAGGAATACCCCAGATATCATTGAAGGCACTCATTACGGTTGCAGCTCCTGCATCCGTAGCGGCTTTAAAAGGAGGGAGGATCATATTATGCAGAGTATTCTTGCTTACATCAATAGTGTTATAGTCACGGCCTGCTTCCGCAAAACCGTAAGCGGCAAAATGCTTGGCAGTAGCCGCGATCGTGTTATTGGCAGACAGATCTTCAGTCTGAAAACCGGCAACTCTTGCCCGTGTCATTTCTGAGATCAGGAAAGGATCTTCACTACCGCTTTCCACTATTCTGCCCCAACGGGCGTCTCTGCTGACATCGATCATAGGAGCAAAGGTCCAGTTCACTCCTGCAGCTGCAGCTTCAATAGCAGCAATTCTTGCGGAGGTTTCAGCAGCCTTCAGATCCCAACTGGCCACTTCAGCTATTGGTACTGGAAAGATCGTCTTATATCCATGAATTACGTCATATCCGAACATCAGTGGTATCCCGAGCCTGCTGTTCTCAACTGCAATCTGCTGTGCATTGAGTGTAGCCTCAGCCCCGACCACATTAAGCATGGCCCCGACTCCTCCATTTGAGAGTAATTTGTAGCGCTCCGCAGCATTTCCTTCAGGCTTTGGGCCTGTAATGTCCCAGGTGCCGGTATGGAGATTGAGCTGGCCTACTTTCTCTTCCAGCGTCATTATTTTCAGCAGGCTGTCTACTTTTTCCTCGATTTCCGGGTAGATCAACTGCGTTTGTGCTTGTGATGATTGAAGACTCAGTACGAACAAGAAAGTGACACTGAGTAGTGTTTTAAGGATGTTATAAAACATGGGTTATTGCTTGTGAATGATTGATTGTATTTCCGATTGTTCAGTACGTTAGACCCTCATAGAGATCCATTTTTTCCATACGATAATGATTACTGCCGGCATTTACGGAAGCTTCAAAGATGATCTCCCCGTTTTCGTCCAGCTCAAAAAACCTTGGGGTCTGACCGGAGCCCCACATAAAACTAATAAGTTTGTGACCGTTTTCCTCGAGATAGTCTACATCACCAGTGAAGGGGGTGAAAAGCGACTGATTGGAATTAAATTCCCATATTTTCCGGATGGTCATATTTGAAGGGTCAACGCGATACTCAATGGCACGGCTGTAACTATCTGCGGGCACTGAAGAGTCATCATAATAACCCCGATATCTGCCATTATCATACATAAGTATATTCCCGTTTGGCAGGGTCATAGCTGCATGCTGCCCGTAGGGCCAGAAATCAGTTCCCGAAACATCAATAGGGGTCCCGTTTTCATCGACTGGGCTAAGTAATTTTGATGTAAGATCACCGTTCCATCCGGCCGGATTGGAGATGATCCAGTTGAGCTCTTTCGTAGCATAATCCAGACTGACGACAGCACACTGGGCTCTTCCGGAAATGATCAGATCATCATTTGCCTCATCATAAAATATGGCATTCATATGCAGCCAGTCTTCGGCTCTTTCTCCCGGAATAGTGGGACGCTGATTATCCAGGATCTCATTAAAGTCGAAAGCATTTATTTCTGTGCCGGTCTCGCGATCATATTCTATAATATAGTCTTCCTGATTTTGGCCATTTCCCAGTTGTATAGGAGTTGAATTAGAGGCGACCAGAAAATTTCCGTTTGGCATTTCACGGATCTCGTGATGCTGGTAGTTGGGGGTTTCGATCGTTCTGATGATCTCGCCCAGCATAGTTACTTCATAAAACCTCCGGGTATGATATATGACCATATTTTCATTGGATGAAATGATCAGATTTCCATTCTGCAGTTTCCGGTAAACGTAGTGTGCCGGATGAGTCCATATCCACCTGATCTCACCTCTTTGATCAAATCCCATTTTGAGATCCGTGTTGAAGAAGATCCCCTGGTCGCTGGAAGGAAGATTGTTAATACTGACCCTTACATCCGGAGTAGGTGTAGTTTCAGTTTGCAGGAAAAAAGATTCACTGAGCAATGAGTTTCCCCGGCTACTTTTATATTCAAATAAGACTTCATTCTCGAAATTCTGGTAGAGACCTAGGATGGGAAAATCATGATCAAATGAGACCTGTTGAAATTCATGGGTGATCGGGATTCCGAATTCACTACGACCTAATACCTTAATTTGAAAACGTCCGGGAACCGGCATTGAAATATTTGCATCCGCGGAAAGAGGGTTAAACCCCGTGGGATCAACTTGTATCTCATACTGACCCGCTCTGAAAATTCGGTCACCAACTGCATATAATTCCTGCATGCTGTCATCCGAAAAAATTACATTTAACCTCCAGTTTTCAGCCTGATAATCCAGACTGTCTATAAGTGCAGCGGATGCAAGGATCTTTTCGTTGGAATCAAAAACAAACTCTGTGATGTTCCGGTCATCAATGATCTTATTCGAATAAAGAGTAAGAACTAAACTGTCGGTAAGTGCAGCAGACAGCTGAACTTTCAGATCACTGAGATCAGTTATTTCACCGGTAAGAGGTTTGGCGGATTTATTACCATTATCATTGATACCGCAGGCGACCTGAAAAGAGATCAGTATTGCAATAAAACATCTTTTATACATTTTTCCACTTCCGCTATCAATTATCCTTAGATTAAGCCCCGTCCCGGATTGGATAATAGATAATTTTTTGTCATAATTACGAGAATTATTGTCATACTATTCAGAAAAGTGAAAAAAGAATTTAATGTCTAAAGCTAATAAGCTCTCAAAGGGGAAGCTGACCCTTTTTTATACCCTTACTCTGTCTGTTCCTCTTGTTATTCTGATCCTTATTGAAATCACTCTTAGATTTACCGGCTACCGGTCAGAGTATCAGGAATTGTTTATTGAAATACCGGATCATACCGAATATCTGATAACCAATCCCAATTACGGAAGCAGGTATTTTCCAAACTTCTCTCCACAGGTTGCACCTCAGCCTTTTCTTAAAAATAAGAGCGACAATACGTTCAGAGTAGTTGTACTCGGTGGATCAAGTACTCAGGGCTTTCCTTATCATTTTTATAATAGCTTTTCAGGAAGGCTTGAGCAAAAGCTGAAAATGAATACGCAGGATGTAAATATTGAAGTCATTAACATTGGAATGACTGCCATAAACAGTTTTGCTTTATGGGACATGAAAAAAGAAGTGGCAGAAATTGACCCGGATGCTATAGTTATTTATGCCGGGCACAATGAGTACTACGGATCTTTTGGTGTTGGAAGCACACAGTTTGGTTTAGGAAAATCGATCGGATTTAAAAGACTTATTATCCGCCTCAAAAATCTCAGGATCTACCAGTTAATTGAGCAGTTTTTAAAACCGGAAGATGATAACCCGGAGAACCGGACCATGATGGCCAGGGTAGTGCAGGAATCCGGAATTGATTTTGAGGGGGATGTGTATCAGGCAGGACTGGAACAATTCAGAAGCAATATGGGATCTTTGCTGAGCTTTTTTGATCAGGAAGACATACCTGTATATATCGGAAGTCTGGCTTCGAATCTTAAGGGACAAAGTCCTCTTGGAGAAAATGAGGATGCCCTTGCTAATTTCAGAAAGGGAGAAGAGCTCTTTAATCAGGGTAAAACGGACTCGGCCTATTACTACTACAACCGATCAAAAGAGCTGGATGAGATCAGGTTCCGTGCACCGGATGCAATGAATGAGATCATAAATGACCTAAGCGAAGAATTTTCCATTCCGCTCGTAGATACCCGACAGGCGTCATTCGACAGCTCTTTTAGCGGTATCCCGGATGATTCCTTTTTTGATGATCACCTGCATCCGAATTACCGGGGTAATCAGGTCTTTGGTGAGTATTTTTATGAAGTGATCAAAGCTCATCCAAAACTCGAGGGTAAGGTATTTGAAAATAAGTTATCCAACCGTTTGCCTATAAGCCGTTATGAAGAAGTTGTATCCACTCTTCCAATATTGCGACTGGAATCCGGATATCCCTTTGTGAAAGGTTTAAGTAAAAGAGCTGAGCAACAAAGATTTCAAAATCAATTTGATGAAATAGTACTGAAATCTCATGTGGATTCAGTAGCGGCAACCGGATGGAGGGCTCAGAGGCAGGTTCCGTTAATTATCACCGATATCATCAATTACTCTACAACGAACGGCGATTCATTAATGGTCATGGATCATTACCTGAATCTGGCCTATCTGCAGTTATTTAATGATCGCATACTTAAAAGAGGAGTAGAGTACGCCATAAATAACAGAAACCTGGATCTCCATACGGCGAATTTGCTGGAGGTGATTCTCAGTATCGAGAGAGAAGATGTTTTTTATCCTGCGTCCCTGGGCACCGTATATCTGTTAAACGATGAACTGAATCATTCCGAATACTGGCTCAAAAGGGCAGAGGATATAGATTCAACAAATGTTACGGTGTTGTATAATCTGGCCCGGTTAAAGGCACTCCAGGCCGATACTGCGGCTGCATTCAATTATTTTCGCAAGTACAGGAATGAATCCTTACGGAATCAGCAAAACCAGTAGGAAATAATCATTCAGTATTTATCAGTGCATTGGTCAGTTCTACATTCCATTGCCCTGTATTAGGATTATAGATCCCGAAACCGGAAGCGAATTCCCAGTAGTGAAAACTCATATCATGGGTAATAGCATAATGTACCACTTGAGTGGTCCATCTTACCCTGGAGGAATTATCTGCACGGCGATAGGCTCCAAACTCTCCGATATTTACAGGTACATTTCTCTGAGCCGCCCAGGTGTATATCTGGTCAAAATGATTCTTAATTTCATCGACCTCAGAATCTGTCCCGTCCCAGGTTGTGCCCAGCCAGGCATCAGATCCGGGTACCCATTCAGCACCCTGATGCGTAAATTGAAAAGGTTCGTAATAATGAACCGTGATGATCAGGTTATCATCTTCAGGGATCTGCAGTTTCATTAATCCAGGAATGCCTCCCCATTCGGCTGCCCCGATTACTACAGTCCGGTATGGGTTGTTTGCTCGAACGATCTCGAGGGTTTCGGGTAATAACTGATTCCATAGGTTGGCTGTCAGGTTATCATGTGGTTCATTCAATAATTCAAACAGAAGTCCTGATGGCTTATTTTGAAAGTGTTCCGACAGCTGCTCCCAGATAGCAATAAACTTTGCATGCTCTCCTGCGGGGTCCTGAAATATTTCATCATAGTGATGAACATTAATGATGACCATGAGGTCATTTTTCAGGGCTTCATCCACAGCCCATTCCACCCGGTTCAGAAATTCGGTGTCGATCTTGAAGGGAGCGGAATCATTGGTATGAGCGGACCATCTGACCGGTATTCTGACACTTTCAAAACCGGCGCTGCTGATGAGTTTAAAATATTCTTCCTGCATGTACAGTCCCCATGAACCTTCCTCAGGCGCTTCAAAGATATTGCCCAGGTTTATTCCACGGCCCAGTTCGGCATTTTGTTCAAAAGGATCCAGGGGAGAAGAGATGCCGGTTGATGTATTTTCATCCGACTTTAAAATGGAGCACTGTGTGAGTACAAGAATAAAAAGAGGAAAGAAAAGGACATTCAGTGCTCGAAAACTCATCTTATATGGTTCCTCTTTTTTCATGCTGTAAGGGGCTAACTTGAATTACGAGTCACCATTTCAACCGGTATAATACTTGATACTCCCCGGTGAGATTCATTCTTTTTAAATTTATCGTCGATCAGTTTCAGTAATGTACGCCCTAATTCCTTAAAGTCCGTATTAATGGAACTCAATCCGGGTTCAAGGATATCACAGATTGGAAGGTTGTCGAAGCCGGAGATGGCAATATCCTCAGGGATCCTGATCCCGTCTCTGAGAGCTTCCTCTATAAAACCAAGGGCCATATAATCATTGCTTGAAAAAATGGCTCTGGGTTTTTTCCGGGATGCTCTGAAAGCATGATAAGCTATTTTACCGCTTTCATAGGTATAGTCTCCTTCGAACTCCCATACCATTTGCATTTCTGAACGGTGATCAATGTAATCCTCAAATCCTGATTTACGTAATAATGCTTCATGCCGGTCGGTAGGGCCAGTGATCATGCCTAGCTGGTCGTATCCTTGCTCATGAAAGAGTTTAGCTGTGAGATAACCGCCACGGTAAGAATCAAAATTTACGGTGTCCAGAACAGGATGAAAGACACTTGCCCCGGAGACCAGTACAAAATCTTTAGGAGTTTCTTCCAGGATTTTGACATAGTCATCTTCTTTGAGGCTTGGGAGAAAGAGAATGCCGGCATCTATATTATTTTTACTGAGGTGCTTGATGAGACTGATGACCTCATCGGTGTCTTCCTCGATATTATAGAGGCCCAGGATTGCATCTTTTTCCTTTGCAGCCTGTTCTAGGCCATGAAATAATGATGAATAAAATTCACCTACATGGATGTCGGAGATCAGGGCTATATGTAGAGTTTTCTTAAAATTGTATACAGAGTTCAGAAGTCGGGAGTTAAACTGATAATTCAGCTCCTCAGCTGCCTGGAGTACCGTATCTACGTTTTTGGAGTTGGTCTTTGACTCACCCCTTAACACCCTGGATATAGTAGACACCGATAACCCGGTCTTATCGGCAATGTCATTTAGTGTAGTTTTCATTCTTTTGTCCTGAAAATTGGGACAATGGTTAGAATAATTTTCATGAGCTTTGGAAAAATTCCCATCATTTCCCAACAATAGTGCAAAATATTTCCATCAATTACTACAAAATTTTCAATTATGTCGTGGATTTAATCGGATTAGCCATGATTTAAGGTGGGGTGAAAATAATTCTCATGACTGTGATAATTATTGAAATTAAAGTTTGTATAAGTGGAAGCGTTTCTATATCATCGTTAAAGTTTTTTTACGTTTTTATACCAATGCAACTCACGATGGGACACCGATTGGATGGGATACCAATTAAAACAGGGCGCCGATTTAACGGGAAACCGGATCGGGAGGGGCTAATTTTAATAATCAAAACAGAGACGACATGAAAACCGTTACAATCAAATTGTCCGCATTCCTGCTGGCATTTTTCTTTATGATCGGATCATCTGTGGGAGTACAGGCTCAGACAACCAATGCAGATTTGGGTGAAGAGTTTATATTCTTTATAGATGGTGTGAATGTGCAAATCCCAACATCTGATGGCTTCGTTGTAAACGATCCGCTAAATCCAACCAGCGGAAACAAAGTTTATGAGATCCGTTATGCTGATTGGGGAGAAGCTGGCTTCAGATGGCCGACTAATGGTGCTTCCGGTACTGTTGGTGCTAATATGAGTGCCTTTACCGGTACGAACTACGGAGAGACCGATACTTTATATTTCAGAATATGGGTTGATCCAAACCTTGCTGGAAAGAACGAATATGTAGCTTTCCTTGATACCGAAGATGGAAACGTGATCGGTGAGAACGATCTTCCTTTCCGTATGTGGTGGACGATCCCTGCCTGGGCACGAGATGGTCAATGGCATGATATCGCTGTGCCACTGCCTCCAAGAACTTCATCAGCTCTTGATTCAGCCAAAGTGGGCAAGAATCTTGACGGTACTGACCTTGCGGTAGAAGTCGATACTCTTTTCAAGTACTGGTCATATGCCGGTGCATGGGGTAACGGTAATGGCGTATGGGATAATACCGATCCTAACTGGCAGGAATTTGACTGGGAATCAGTTAAGTATGCCGGTAGACATACAGACCACAATACCGGTGGCGGAAACATTTATTTTGATTATTTCTCAGTTGGAGTACCTCCAAGTGAATTAGTTGATACTCCTCCTGCAGCTCCTGCTGGCGTTACAGTAAGTAATGCAGACGGTGTGAACACGGTTTCATGGGCAGCTAATGCCGGTGTAGGCGGGTATGATGTATACTTCAGTGAAACCCCGATCACAGATGTGGGTTCTTCAGAAGTAACATTGCTGGCTTCTCTTGCGTCTGACGCAGCTTCTTATGATCATGAGGTTGTAGCTCCGCATGAGACACTGGCCGGTGATATTACCTTATATTATGCCGTGACTGCTAAATCTGATTTCGGTGCTCAAAGCGATCCTGGAACTGCTTCAGTAACAGGTAATGCAAAAGCTGCTGAAAATTATGCTTATGAATTAACAACAGAAGCAGTTGATGCCGTATTTGACGCAATTCTGACAGGTACGATGCCGGATGCTGCTACGCTGGCTTCCTTCTTCCCGGAAAGCTATGTTCCTTTCCAGATCACAGAAGATGCTTACTACACAGGCGAAGGTGGTCCTCCCACCGGTAATGCAGACCTCTCTACCAAGCACTGGATCGGTTTCGAGGCCAGCAGTGGTGCTCTGATCCTTTATTCTGAGGTTACAGATGATATCTTATCTCTGAATGCAGTAGGTGCCGGAACATTATTTGACGCAGCTAACGGCTCATGGAATTACGATTCTATTGAGATGGGAATTGGTAACTATTCTCCTGCTTCATTCTTCGCAGGTTCTACTCACTCCGACATGGAGAGGGGAGATGATCCTGATTATCAGTTCAGATTGGGTGGTGTTACCGACGGTGCTGATACTCTAGGTTATGCCTTTGAAAACTTCAGGTTTGCCGGTTTGGTAGACAACTCTGAATCCATTACTGAAGCAACTTCAACCGGCTGGAGAGTATTGACTTACTTTGATACTGCCTTCCTTGCTGGTGGTGACAGTTCTGATGTTGCATTCAGCTTCCCAACTGCTACTGAAGTGAAGACGTATCCTCTGAACATTGCTTACAATGATGCAGATGCTTCTGGTGTACGTGAAACTCAGGTTTCATGGGGTCCAAAAGCCGGGAACAACTTCTGGTGGAATACTCCTTCTACTTGGGAAGTAGTTGCATTTGTTGGCCGTGATATGGTTACTTCTGCGGATGAGGAAACCAATGAGAATCCATACACATTCTCACTGGATCAGAACTATCCGAATCCATTTAACCCAACTACTAATATTTCCTTCACACTTGAAGCTAGTACTGAAGTGACTCTGGAAGTATTCAACATGCTGGGTCAGAAAGTAGCAACGATTGCTAACAATCAGAGATTGAATGCGGGTCGTCATACAATGACGTTTGATGCTTCAAGCATCGCATCAGGTGTTTATTTATACAGAATCAGCACCGGATCTTCTTTTGTACAAACAAGAAAGATGATTCTTATTAAATAACCGTACTAATATTTAATTCAAGCGGGCAGTGCAATACTGCCCGCTATTATTTTATCTGCAAATTATGATGAGAAGCTCGCGTCTTATTAAATCGACTCTAATCTTACTTTTTGTATTAATTTCAGTGCCAGCATTTGCCGGAACTACTGGAAAAATTGCCGGAACGGTGGTAGACGAAAGTGGAGAACCCCTGCCGGGAGTTCAGATCTTTATCGTTGGAACATCGAAAGGAACAATATCTGATGTGGATGGAAAATACTCACTCGTGAACCTCAAACCTGGCAAATATATTGTTGAATTCAGATTTTTAGGTTTTGCCACTTACAGGGTTGAGAATGTTGAAGTTATTGTTGACAAAACAACCACTATTGATGCCACATTACGTGAAGCTGTAATTGAAGGAGAGGAAGTTGTTGTAGTTGCTGAAAGGCCCATTGTAGAAGCCGACCGAACAACCACAACATCATACATTAGTTCAGAACAACTAGAAAATTTACCAATTGTCAGTGTTGATGAAGCGGTAAACCAGCAAGCCGGGGTAGTAGATGGTCACTTCCGGGGCGGTCGTTTAGGTGAGGTAGCCTATCTCGTTAACGGAGTGCCTATAAATAATGCTTTTAATAATTCTGCTTCATTTGAAGTAGAACAAAATATGGTATCGAGTCTGCAGGTGATCTCGGGTGTTTTCAATGCCGAGTATGGTCAGGCTCTTAGTGGAGTCGTAAATATCGTTACCAAAGGTGTTAGCAGAGACTGGTCTGGTAGCTTCCTTGGATATGTCGGTGGATACGCATCAACCAGGGAATTTGAATTAGTAGACAGGATCAGTGACCCGGGTAATTTTCTCACGATAAATGATTTTGAAAATGAAAAAGTAAACTACTTTGAAGCTGCTAATCCGATAGGTACACAGGATTACCAGTTCTCAGTTAGTGGACCGATCATAAAAGAAAAGTTAGGAGTCCAGGCTTCTTTAAGATATTTCACCCAGGAGGGACATCTTATCGGCAGGAACCTGTTTCAGCCAAGTGATCTTTCTTTTAACGTAAATAACGGGCCTCCCAGCAGCTGGGTGATAAGCTCAACCGGTGACGGTGATTTCGAAGCCGTCAATTTTAATGACCGGGCTTCTTTGAATGCTTCTCTGATCTTTGAAGCCTCAAGCCGACTAAAGATCGATTATAATATCTTCTTGCAGGACCTGCAGGGTAGAAACTATGATCACGGCTACAAGTACAATCCAGACGGTATCAACAATTATTATGGATTTACACAAACGCATATTCTGGGAACCAGGTACACTCTGGGATCCAAAACTTTTGCAAACCTGTCATACAGTTACCTGAGGGATGAAGGTGAATTTAAGCTGTATGATGATCCGACTGATTCACGGTATGAGCCGGTTAGTCGTTCGGCAACCAGTGGCGAATATGGTTTCCTTCTCGGTGGTAATTACTTGTTCTCATCACGAGATCTGACGGAAACGCATACCGTAGTAGGGGATATTACCTCACAGCTTACTAATGAGATCCAGGTCAAGACCGGATTCTCAATGCGAAGACATGCCATTGATAATAATTCAGCAGGAATTCTTGTTGATGAACTCACCAATGAAGTGATCCCTACTTCGAATCCATTTCAGAATAATGCTCTTGAAGCGAATCCGATCGAAGCCGCCATTTATGGCCAGACCAAGATCGAGTTAAATCAGTTCATAATTAATGCAGGATTAAGACTGGATTACTTTGATACTGATTACGAGGTGGCAAACCGCTATGATATTCCGGATGCAAACGGAGATGGATTTCTGGATGAAACTTATACTATTAATGGGGAAACATTCTCAAACAGAAGGAAAGCAGATACTAAACTGTATCTGAGTCCTCGACTAGGGGTTGCATTCCCAATTTCCAAGCAAGGAGTATTAAGATTCTCTGCAGGATTATTCTATCAGAACCCGCAGCTTCAGTTCGTGTATGCTAATCCAAACTTCCAAATTGATAATGCTTCCAGCCAGATCAACTTCGGTAATGCGAACCTTGATCCTGAAAGAACACTCGCATTTGAAGTTGGTTTACAGCAGGCTCTTAACGAAGATCTGGGAATGGATCTGACGGTCTTTTCCAAGGATATCAGAAACCTGACTACTGTTGAGTTTATTACCAATAACCCGGTGCCTAGAGGTCGAAATGTGAATATCGATTACGCTACGATCAAAGGGGTCACCCTCTCATTATATCAGAGATCTAATGGTCCTCTGAACTGGAATATTGATTATACCCTTCAGTTCGCAACCGGATCTGCATCTGATCCTAGTGAGACATTCCAGAGACGAATTGCCGGTCTTGATCCAGTGATCCGCTTACGAAGACTTAACTGGGACCGAAGAAACGTACTTAACGCTTCTCTGACCTGGACTACAGATGTAGGACTAACCTTCTCTACTCTGAATACACTCAGAACAGGTACTCCTTATACTACAGTTCGAAATGACTCGCGATCTTTCATTAACAATAATGAAGATCGTCCTCTGATCTTTAATACCGATCTCAGAACTTATTATAATCCTCCGTTTATCAAACAGAACGTACAGCTGTTCTTACAGGTCGATAACGTCTTTGATATCATGCCGGATTTCAATGTATATAATGACACCGGTCTGGCAACAGAAAGTGTTCAGGCAGAAAGAGATATTCGTGCAGGTGCATTTGCCAGAGGAATTAATACGATCGATGAATTTGTCCTGGATCGAAGCAGAGTCGGAGCACCCCGAATTATTCAAATTGGCCTAAGCTACAAGTTTTAAAATTTATTTCAGATAAAGATGTTCAATATAAAAAAGCTATTTCCCCTTTTATTTGTACTGATCTTTTCATTCGATTCCTACGCTCAGGATATTCCTGATGAATACGGAGGAGTGGTATACAGGGGTCAGCAAGGCGTAATTGCACGTGGAGTACTCGATGGAAACCTGATTGAGACTAATTTCAGGAATCACGGTGAAATGTCCCGATGGAATGACCTTCCCTGGGGTGTTTGGCCACGAGGTGTTGGTGGTCGCCATATTGATGGTGTAGGTATGATCGTTGCAGCCTATGTACCAGGGGAGAGAAGAAAATATTCAGACTTTTACGGGGATGTTCCTGATACTCTTTTAAACCCGGTTATCATTAACTACCGCGATGCCGGTAAAAGACAGAGTCCCGTAACTGGTGAACTTTGGGGATGGTTACCGCTTCCCGGATTTAATAACCCGGAAAGAGTGGATCCGATCACTGAACAAAGCAGTCCAACACCTGCCCTGAGTGATGACCCAACTTCATGGCCAGACTTCTGGCCAGACAGGATCAATGAGGAGATCTTTGGTTGGGCCGGTAGCTGGAATGGTCTTTTTGGCCGGGGAGTATTGAATGCTGACCTGGAATCATATTACGTGATGGATGACTTTTCCGATCTGGAATATGGAGTTAATCCGGAAACAGGCCAGCCATTAAGTCCGTTTGGTGTATTCTATCCTTCACCTTCAGATTCTACCATGGGAGGTTTGGGAACTCAAACTTCGGTAAGGATTCTGCAATGGGCCAATGTTCTCGCTGAAGATACCATGTTTCTGCTCTACAGAATTAATAATAAAGGGGAGTACGATCACCGTGACCTTTATTTCGTCCAGATCGTGGATTATGGTCTGGGTAATGAAGAAACTGATGATAACGCATCCTACGATCCGCTTCTTGACGTGGTTTATGGATGGGATTCAAATGGAATAGGTACACCGACTACCGGTGGTGGTAACTATGAACTGGGTTATACCGGTTTTGCATTCCTGGAATCACCGGCAAACGATGATGACCTTCTGGATAATGACGAGGATGGTATTACAGATGAGTCCCGTTTTGACGAAAATTACTTCATCCTGGTCGGTGAGAATGAAATACTCAATTACGTGAATTCCAATTACAATGTACCGAACTTTGAAGTGTTCAACGGTCCTGTAGAAGAACGCCCCGCATTCCGTGCCGGAGTCTGGTTCACTACTGATGAGAACCTTGACTGGGTTGGATTTGATGATAAGAACGGCAACGGTCAGGTAGATGACGGTGAAGTTCTCAACAATGATGTTGGTCGTGATGGTCTGGGTGTATTTGACCTGGGGTATTTAGGACCCGATGAAGGTGAAGGGGATGGTATTCCTACACAAGGAGAACCTAACTATAATGAATTAGATGTAGATGAATCTGATCAGATCGGTCTTAGAGGTTTCGATCTGAATACACGACCATTTTATGAGTCAGGCAATAACCTGAGAGATGATACCTGGTTATTTGAAAGGATCATAGCTTCTGAATTCCCGCTGGGTTCTGACGTGCCAAGTTTTGATGATGTGGTTAATGACGAGCCATTTGCACTCTTTATGTCTGGTCCCGTAGCTCTTGCTCCCGGTGAAACCGACTTTTTCTCCACTGCATGGATCTTTGGTGAGGATGAAGATGACTTCTTCAGAAACAGAAGAACCGTTCAGAATATCTACAACGCAGATTACAACTTTGCTCAGCCTCCATTAACGCCTACATTGTCTGTGGAAGCAGGGGACAGAAGAGTTACTCTTTCCTGGGATAACATATCTGTTGACTCCTTTGACCGATTCCTTCAGGAATTTGATTTTGAGGGATACCGGCTTTATAAAGGTACCAACAATATTCTCTCAGATGCCCGTACTATTACTGATGTTAATGGTGTACCAACATTCTATGAACCTCTAGCTCAATGGGATCTGGATAACGGGATCAACGGCCCTAAGACAGTTCTGGAAGGCAGAGCGGTTTATTATATGGGTGATGATACCGGACTTCAGTTCAACTATGTTGACACGGATGTGATCAATGGTAAAACCTATTATTACGCACTTGTGGCCTATGACCGTGGCATCGAAGCGGATCCATCAACGGGATCACTTGGTATTGATCCGCAGGAAAACGTATTTAATATCAGTATTGACCTCTCAGGTCAGGTCTTGGGTTCTTCTATCAATGCCGGTGTGGTAACTCCATTACCATCTCCTGCCGGTTTCAGAGAAGGTGGCTCAACGGTCGATCTTTCCCAGGTAACACAAGGTACCGCAACGGGTGGAGCTGCAGTAAATATTGCCGTTCGGGAATCAATTGATGAGTCCAAGCAATACAGAATTAATTTCTTTGACTCTCTGTCTGCAACCGCGGATTATTATCTGACAACTGATTATGAGCTTGTTGAACTGACCAGTTCAGATACTTTGATCGAAAGAAGCCCGATGGTTGAATCAACCCCGATCATCGATGGTTTTTCTGTTGATTTCTTTAATGATCCTCCTGCTTCAATTGATGAAGACAGAACCGGATATATCGCTAACGAGGGTACAGAAAACGAATTATTCGGTCTGAATCCTGTAGATGTAGATGGAATTGATTCCGACTGGATCCTCGAAATTGACAAGAATATCTCCGGTAGCGGGGTCAACTCAAATTACGATTACGAACTCCTGTTTGTAGACCCGGCTGATTCAGTATATACACCCCCAAGAGTACTTGGAGGAGTATTTACCAGTATAGACATACCGGTATTCGCAAGAAACTTAACGCTTGATGAGCCGGCAATAATCTTTGTTGAGGACAGAGATTCAGACGGACAGCTGAGTTTAGCTGATGCATTATATATTGCGGATCCCGATGGCCGAAGATATACACAGCGATACATCATTACCTTTAGCGGGGTAGGGCAAAATCCTCCTGATGCAGGTGATAAGATTCGGATATCCAGTACCCGTGCTTTCGGACAAAATGATTCATTTGAATTTGGTGTGGTAAATGCTGAATTAGACAATGATCTGGCTGCACAGGAACTCGATGACATCTATGTGGTACCAAACCCATATGTAGCTGCTGCAGAATGGGAAAGAGCACAAAACCGGGACCAGGTAGGTCGTGGTGAAAGAAAAATATATTTCTACAATGTACCTCAGACGTGTACGATCAGGATATTTAATATCAGGGGAGAACTCATTAAGACGATCAATCACAGCGGAACCATTTCAGAGGGAGCGGTTTCTTGGGATCTGAAGTCAGATAATAATGAGGATATCGCGTATGGGGTCTATTTCTATCATGTTCAGGCACCCGGCGTTGGTGAATACACAGATAAATTTGCGATTATTAAATAGGAGTTTAGAGTGAAATCAATTAAGTCTTTGATAAAAAAATCTAGTTTTATAGTAATCGTAGCAGCTTTAGCTTCTTCTCCGGAGTTGTTTGCGCAAAGCAGGGCTGGTACAACGGCAGCACCCTTCTTGACGATGGGGGTCGGAGCCAAGGGACAATCTCTTGGGAACGCTAACTCGATTATGAGTACGGGAGCTGAAGGCCTCTTCTGGAATCCGGCGACTATTTCAATCGATCGTGGATATGGATCTGGCATCTCAGCGATGTTTAATGTGCACGAATTGTTCGTTGGAGTTGAGGCTTATGCCACCGGGTTAGTTCTGCCTATTGGAAAAGGTAAGAGTATCGGCCTGGGTGCCAATCTTGTCAATTATGGCAGACAGGATGTGAGAACGGTCTCTGAACCACAGGGAACCGGTGCTACCTTCGGTGCTTATGACCTGAGTATTGGGGTTTCCTATGCCCAGAACCTGGCTGAAAACTTTTACTTCGGAGTCACTACAAAATTTGTGCAGCAGAAGATCTTCGATATGACTGCCGAAACCTTCGCTTTTGATTTTGGTTTTGTGTTGCTGACAGATTATCTGAACGGTGCATCCCTTGGGGCCACGATCAGTAACTTTGGCGGGACCATGCAAATGAATGGTATAAACACCAGATATGTGATTGATATCGATCCAAACTCTGATGGTAATAACACCAACGTCCCATCAAATCTGTATACAGATGAATGGGACCTGCCATTATCGTTTAAATTTGGATTGGCAGTACCGGCTGTAAAAACTGATTTTCTGGAACTTAACCTGATGTCAGAACTACAGCAGACAAACGATAATAACATGAATGTAGACAACGGTGCTCAACTTTCTTATCTCACTAAAACTATCCAGTTCCATGTCAGGTCCGGATACAGAGATTTCTTAATTGGGGATGAAGTGGATTCACACTTCAGTTACGGATTGGGTGTCAGTTTAAAAACTGCCAGCGGACCTACAATTGTATTTGATTTTGCGCAGGTTCCTTTCGAATATTTAGGCATGACAACTCTACTTGATATAAAGTTATTCTTTTAAATGATATCCAAGATCAATTTTAAGGGCTGCTCATTAAACAAGCGGCCTTTTTTGTTTACGCTGGTTCTTACAGTATCAATTTTAATTACTTATGGTTGCAGTTCCGATCCGATCCCGGAAGAAGAACAGGTTCTGTTCAGTGTCAATGATTTTGAACTGACAGTATTTGACTTTGAGAACGCCTATGTAGGTTATCTGATCGAGTCAGGAAGGAATGATACCAAAGGTGAACGCCTGATCTTTATGAATCAGTGGATCGATGAACTCCTGCTGGCGGAAGATGCGGCTAATAAAGACTATACCGGGAAACAGGCTTACCGAAGAGCAATTGAGCGTCAGAAGCGCAAAATAATGGCAGATGTTTACTTTGTGGATGAAGTAAACAAGATACTGGATGATCCGACCGAAGATGAACTCAGAATTGCCTTCGGTAAATCAAAAAGGAAAGTATATGTTCGCCATCTCTTTTCACGCAATCCGGTAGAGCTTATTGAACCCTATCAGCTTCTGGAAAACGGGGAATCCTTTGTGGATGTCGCAAATGCCTTCTATGAAACGGAAGAATATGATTCACTTGCCGGCTACCTTGGCCCGATCAGTTACTTTAATGCAGACGATAAATTTGCTGAAACAGCATTTAGTTTACCCCAGGGTGAATATTCAGAACCTGTACGAAGTAAATATGGATATCATATTATCTATATTGATTTCATAGAGTTTCCTGCCATCTTAACGGAAGATGAGTATCAGCTTAAGATCGATGGTACCACCAGCCGGCTTAAGCTCAGACAGCAGGCACTGTCAACCAATGACTATGTCTATAACCTCATGTCCTCGCTCGATGTTGAAGTGGAAAGGGATAATATTCTGAAGCTCAGAGAAGCTATAGCCGGCATTTCAGAAGAACAGGATCAGATCCGTTCTATACAGGATGAAACCGATGTAGAAAGCTGGGATAACTCTAAAATTGATCGCCTGAGAATTGAATTTGAGGAAGAGGAGGTACTTGGATCTTACATTCTTAACGGTACTTCCTACGAATTTACTTTTGGTGACTACCTGAGCTGGCTTCGTTATTTGCCATTTGCAGAATCAAAAGCGTATACAGGAGCATCTGTTGGAAGAGCGATGCGAAATCAGGTATTCTATCAGCTGGCTGAAGAAAACGGCTATGCTGATAATGACTTCGTAAACAAGGAATTACAGAAGTTTGGCAGGGATAAACTTGCCCAGGTTTATATGTACGACATCATACAGGATGCTATTAAAGACACAGCTCAGGTAGATGTACCTGCTGACTTCCGAAACCGTATGCTCAAAAACGTTCAGTTGATCATAGATACCGACTACTGGTTTATTGCTGCTCAAAACAAAGACGAGGCCTTTGATGTAAAAGAGAAGCTATCGGAAGGTAAGTCTCCACAATCATTTGATAACTTCAACTCGATCACGGACGCACGGGTTAGTTTGGATGAATCAAATTATAATATCATCAGGGATGCTATTCTCAATACTCCGCTGATTGCTTTTTCTGATACCGATGGGTGGATCGTGATCAATGTACTGAGCAGAGAAGTGATCCGGGGAGATAGTGAAAACCTCGTTAAGGTGGATGTTCAGAAACGATACAAAGCATACACATCGGTAAATCAAGTAGTCGACAGCTTAAGAAAGGAAGCCGAGGTATACATTGATACACTGCTCTTCGATAAGATTTACGAGTTAAGCAGAGAATCTGATTAGATCGTTGGGTCGATCAGTTAGAGGACTGATACCACCGCACGTAGTCAACCTGCAGTTTCTGCGGGAAACTGGTGGTTTCATCCGGGTTGCCGGGCCAGTCACCGCCGACGGCCACATTCAACAACAAGTGGAAGTCTTCGTTGAAAGGCCAATTCTCGGGACTAAGTGTTGAGGGTGTGATACTGTAATAAAGCGTTTCATCAACGAACCACCGAATGACATTTTCTTCCCAGACGATCCGGAATACATGAAAATCATCACTGAAGTCTCCCTGTTCGATACGGTATGGTCGACCAGTCTTGGAATTATTAGGATAGCGCTGACCATAGTGAACGGTGCCATGAACAACATCCGGCTCATGCCCAACAAGTTCCATTATATCAATTTCACCTGAGGACGGCCATCCTCCATAGACGTTTTCCGTAGGCAACATCCAGAATGCAGGCCATATACCCTGACCTTTAGGTAGCTTCATTCTCGCTTCTATAATTCCAAATTTGCGATCTACCAGCCCTTTTGTGCGTATCCTTGCTGAAGTGTAATTATTGTTACCTAACTTTTCATTCAGGGCTGTTATCACCAATAAGCCATCCTCTACTTTAATATTTCTGCTGTTATTCGTGTAATACTGTAACTCATTATTTCCCCAGCCATCCAATCCGTATTCTGATCCGTTGCCGTTCATGTATTCCCAGCTGGATTCGTCCAGTGAATTTTGATCAAACTCATCATTCCAGACAAGCTCATAACCAGGGATCTCATCAATATCGGTATCCGTCGAAGAGACAGATCTCTCCTCACACCCTGAAATCAGTAGAAGGCAAATTTTTAACAATAAAAGAAGTGATAATCTCATGCTTAAAACGGATCTGTAAAGGTTTTATAGTCGATCGGTAATATAATAAGATCTATCCAATTTACTGAGTTTACTTCAGTTATCCCAAGTCTGTTGCATAGTTCGGTAACAACCTTCCTTCGTGAATGTTATTGATGGCAGAACGGATATTTGGTACACTACGTTTATCTAATGAATTAAGAATACTTTTTAAGAGGAGTACAAATATGCAGTATAGATTTTTAGGCAGATCGGGATTAAAAGTATCAGCATTATCATTTGGTTCATGGGTAACTTTCGGCGAACAGGTAGACACTGACCTGGCTTATGATCAGATGAAGACAGCCTATGATGCTGGCGTGAATTTCTTCGATAATGCTGAAGCCTATGAAATGGGTAAGTCGGAGGTCATCATGGGCAAAGTGATCAAAAAAGCCGGCTGGAAACGTTCTGATCTGGTGTTATCCACCAAGATCTTCTGGGGTGGAGACGGACCTAATGACACGGGACTTTCTTTCAAGCATATCAAAGAGGGGACAGAAGCTGCACTTGAGCGGCTTCAGACTGATTATGTGGACCTTCTCTTCTGTCACCGGCCTGATCTTTATACTCCAATTGAAGAAACCGTTTGGGCGATGAATCAGATGATCAGTGAAGGAAAGGCGTTGTACTGGGGAACCAGTGAATGGAGTGCCGAGCAGATCCGTAAAGCCTATGACTTTGCAAAACAGGAACACCTGAGGCCGCCGCTTATGGAACAGCCCCAATACAATATGTTTCATCGTGATCGGGTAGAGAAAGAATACCGGATGCTTTATGAAGATATCGGACTCGGAACAACGATCTGGAGTCCGTTGGCCAGCGGATTGCTGACCGGTAAATACAATGACGGTATACCGGAAGGGTCACGTCTGGATCTGGAAAAATACAGCTGGCTCAGAAAGCAGTTACTGGAGACTGAAGAAGGCCGTGCTAAACTAAAAAAAGTAAAAAAGCTGGCGCCACTTGCCGATGACATCGGGGTGACCATGCCTCAGCTGGCACTGATCTGGTGTTTGAAAAATGAAAATGTAAGCACGGTGATCACCGGAGCTTCCAATGTAAAGCAGGTTGAACAGAATATGAGTGCCATTGATAATATGGATAAAGTGGATGATGCAGCCATGGAAAGAATAGAGGAGATCCTGGCGAACAAACCAGGCGAGGAACAGGACTGGAGAGGATAATTTATGTCACATACCAATGGGAAGTCCGGCAAGGAGGAATATCTCCGGCTGGCCTTCCAATTAGCAAGAGAGGCAAAGGAGCTGGGAGATGGTGCATTCGGTGCCATCGTGATTGACGAGAGCAAGAAGGTCATTGCCCGTGCAGGAAATACAACCACGTCTGAGAACTCTGTGACCTATCATGCAGAGATCAATGCCATCCAGCAGGCAGAGTATAATCGCGGAAAGGGCAAACTAAAGGGATGCACGCTGATAAGCAGCGCTGAACCCTGCGCTATGTGTGCAGCGGCTATCGTGTGGTCCGGATTAAGCCGGGTAATCTACGGAGTCTCTATCAGCGCTATGCAACAGGCAGGGATCCATCAGATCGACATCGAAAGCCGGAAGATCTTTGAAAAGGCTGAACATGACATCGAAGTGCACGGGCCGGTGATGGAAGAAGAGGGCATGGAAGTTTTTGCTAAATGATCACAGATCATTTGATTGCAGAATAACGAATCGAGAATAACGAATGCAGATTGTCCTGAGCCGAAGGCGAAGACCACCATTTTTAATTATTCCCACCCATTTATAAGTACAGGTACTATAATTCTTTATTCCCCATAATTTTCAAGATAGATCCGTTCCACCTCATCCTTGTCGCACAGATCTGTTCCTTCACTTAGAAGCGTACTTGCAGCAGCAGAGATCCCGTAACAAACGGCTTTGTCTCTCGACAGTCCGTTGACAAGTCCTGCAATCATGCCTCCTACAAAACTGTCTCCCGCGCCGATCGTACTTCGGGGTTTGATCGTAGGAGGAATAAATTCATAGGATCTTTCGGGGGTGTGTAATACGGTCTTTTCTTTGCCGAAGGTCTGTACGACCTGTTCAATGCCACTTTTAAACATTTTGTCCAGCAGGTCCTTATCGGTACTGACACCGAAGAGCTCTTTAAGATCTTCAAATTCTTCCTTGTTGGGCTTTATGAAATAAGCTCCCGAGCGGATCCCTTTCATAAGTGCTTCTCCATAAGTATCAATTACAAACTTTTTGCCGGCATCAGTTGCGACCTTCCCGATACGACTGTATAGGTCATCCGGCACTCCTTCAGGCAGGCTGCCACTGGCAACCACATAATCATATGCTGAAATACTTTGCCGGATCTGATCCAGCACCTTTATCCAGACGCTCTCATCAGGGACTCTGCCCGGGAATACAAAGCGATACTGTTTGCCGGCACTATTGTCTATGATAGCGATGTTCTGCCGGGTGTCCTGTCTGGAACGAATCGTATGGATCCGGATGGATTCTTCTTCCAGCATTTCAATGAGCTTATTACCGGTATGACCACCGGCGATCAAAAGTGCATCTGCTTCTACACCCAGCCGGGTCAGAACACGGGCTACATTGATCCCGCCGCCTCCGGGATCGTAGACGGGTTCCTCACATCGGGTCTTTTCATCGGTAATTACATCTTCTGCTTCAGAACCGACATCCAGCGAGGGGTTCATAGTTATGGTAAGGACTTTCTTTTTGCTCAAATCGGGGCTCATTCATTTTTATTCTGAAATAGTATAAATGATTATTTCTGTTTTCACCAAAGGGGAATTATGGATTATACATTATGAATTATAAATTGGCCCTTGGCCCCTGAAACTTCATCCTTCGCCTTAAATCACTTACATTGATCATGAAATTTAAATATATCGGCACATCATGAAATCATTATTCAGATCTTTTCTTTTTACAGCTGCTCTGCTGTTTGTTCATTTCAATTATTCTATCGCCCAGGAAATAAAGATCCCTGTTGTCGAGGACGGAAGAGCACAGGTCATTGAAGAACTGCAGAACCCGGATAACTGGATCCGCGAGGATCTTTGGGTAGAAACTGAATTTGATTCGGACCGTGATGGTCAGCCGGACCGGGTTCATGTGGATGTAACCCGACCAAAGTGGACCGAAGATGGACTGAAACTCCCGGTGATCTACGAAACCAGTCCCTATTATGCAGGCACGGCAGGATTTGAAGAGGGTTTGTTCTGGAATGTCCGCAGGGAACTGGGAGCCGCCGGTCGTAAGGACATGGTAGAGATCCGCAAGCAGCGGGTGCATCCGGAAGTGCAGCGCAGAGGAGAGCGCCCGGTTATATCTAATTCTCAGGTACGCACCTGGGTACCCAGAGGTTATATAGTAGTGCATTCCTCATCACCCGGAACCGGATTATCCGACGGTTCCCCAACCGTGGGTGGCGAAAATGAATCTCTGGCACCAAAAGCAGTCATACAGTGGCTGACCGGGAAGGCGAACGGTTATTCCACTCGTGAAGGAGACGAAAAGGTGGAAGCCTACTGGTCAACCGGTAAAGTAGGTATGACCGGAACTTCTTATAACGGTACCCTGCCGCTTGCTGCAGCCACCACCGGAGTGGAGGGACTGGAAGTGATCATTCCGGTAGCTCCAAATACTTCATACTACCATTATTACCGCTCTAACGGACTGGTCCGCAGTCCCGGAGGATATCTGGGTGAGGACATTGATGTATTGTACGATTTCATCCACAGCGGAAAAGAAGAGATGCGTGCGGGGAATAACAAACGTGTCCGGGATGACATCCTGATGGCGAACATGGATCGTGAGACTGGTGATTACAACAAATTCTGGGCCGGACGTGATTATCTGAACGATATGGATGGCATGAAGGCAGCCCTGTTCATGAGTCACGGGTTCAACGACTGGAACGTGATGCCGGAGCACAGTTACCGTATTTATGAAAAAGCCAAAGAAATGGGGCTGCATACACAGATCTATTATCATCAGTTTGGACATGGCGGACCTCCTCCCGTGGAAATGATGAACCGCTGGTTCACGCACTATCTGTTTGGCGTAGATAATGGAATTCAGAATGAGACGGGTGCCTGGATCGTACGCGAATACGATGACGTTAGTGAACCAACCTATTACGCCGATTATCCGAATCCGGCCGCTGAACCGGTGACCATGTACCTCAGTTCAGGTGCACCGGAAAGAGGTGGCCTAACGCTTAATAAGCCCTCAAAACAAGGCACTGAGACCCTGGAAGATAATTTTTCTTTCACCGGGGAAGCACTGGCCAGAGCTGAAATTACCGATCACAGGCTGATCTACCTGAGTCCCGTACTTGAAGATTCCGTACATATTTCGGGACTGGCAGAGATCACAGTCCGGCTTGCAAGCAGCAAGCCTGCTGCAAACCTGTCAGTATGGCTAGTTAGTTTACCCTGGACCGAGCAACGTAACGGCCGGATCACCGACAATATCATTACCCGGGGCTGGGCTGATCCGCAGAATTATAAGAGCTTAACGGACGGTGAGCCCCTGGAACCGGGCAAATTCTACGAAATGACCTTCGAGTTACAACCCGATGATCAGATCATTCCTCCGGGACAGCAGATCGGACTAATGATCTTCAGTAGTGATAAGGAATACACTTTGCATCCGGATCCGGGTACGAAGCTGACTATAGATCTGGACGGGACGATGTTAACGCTTCCGGTAGTCGGAGGGGTTTCAGCGTTTAAATAATGGTGACAGGCAGACAAGACTCTTTTCCAAAGTTTTAATGTGCAGGGAGGGATCCAGGCTCCGGACTTTGGAAAAGTAGGCCTGGAGAATCCAGTAGTATTCTCCAATCTTTGAGTTCTATTATTTGACTGTTTTCAGTCTGGATTCTGGCATATTTACAACTCCTCAGTAAATAAGCACCCGAAGTCTCTGTCATTCATAAAATTAGTATGGCTCATCAAGCCGGTACTTTTGCTAACCTCAATTCATAATTTCACGAATTCAGCGTTATTGCCCTTGTCCCGAAGAGTAAGTCTGACAGCTGGATACACCGAGTATCTTCAGTTCAAAATTAAGTGATTTAAATTATATACAATTATTTATATTACTAATGACATACATAAAATTAATAAATGTATTATGAACTACACCCTGCATCAGCTCCAGATCTTTGTCGAAGTAGTAAAACACGGCAGTGTTACCGAAGCCGCTAAAGAGATCAACATCAGTCAGCCCGCACTTTCTATTCAGCTGAAAAATTTTCAGGATCAGTTTGATCAGCCATTAACAGAGATACATTCCAGGAAACTACATGTTACCGACTTTGGTCATTCGATCGCGGAGATCGCCAAAAGTGTATTGAGGGAGGCAGAAGCGATCAAATATAAGACGAAGGAATATGATGATCTGCTTGCCGGAAAACTAAAGATCTCATCAGCTTCAACCGGTAAATATGTGATGCCATATTTTATGAATGGGTTTCACGAGGAGCACCCGGGAGTTGACCTTATCCTGGATGTGACTAATAAGACGAATGTAATTGAGGATCTGAAAAATAACCTGGTTGACTTTGCCTGGGTCTCCACCGTACCGGAAGATATTGACGTACATGAGGAGATAATGATGGAAAATAAGCTGTACCTGGTAGGTAATACGAATACTTTCGATAAGAATGCCTCACTTATTTACCGGGAAAAAGGTTCGGCAACCCGGGCAGCAATGGATAATTATTTTAAAGAGACCGGAAGGAGAAAAAGAATCGAGTTGACATCAAATGAGGCAGTGAAACAGGCTGTAATTGCCGGACTGGGATACTCGGTTTTACCGCTGATAGGGATCCGGAATGAGATCATGAATCAACAGCTGCATATTATTCCAAGAGCCCATCTTCCTATTACTACGCAATGGAGAATGATATGGCTGAAGAAGAAAAATCTGTCTCGGGTAGCCGAGAAATATTTAGAATGGGTGAGTGAACATAAAAAGGAGATCATCCAGAATAAGTTTCAGTGGTATCTGGATAAGGCTGATCAGCTTGGTTAAAAAGGTCATAAAAATAATAAATGAACATTATTAAACTAATAAATTATTATATATGATATAAGTCTCTTTACCTTTGGTCCGTATTCAATAATAATCAAACCAAGAATATGGACCAATCAACCTACTCATCTTCAGAAAAGCTGAGTCTTGATAACTTAAGATCAAAAACTGAATCTCCGGTTTTTAAATTCAGTATGATCCTTGCAGGACTCATAGTATGGATCGCTCTTTGTTTACAAAGTGATATTACCGCCAAAGCACAAATGATCTCATCCGGAGTGATCGTTGCCTGTCTCATGACTTTGCGTGCCTTTTCCAGCCCATTAAAGAACACTCGATCCGGCAAGGACAAATAATTACTAACCCCATATATAAAAACCAGAGAATTATGATTACTGCAAAAGAAAACCGCGAATTAACGTCACTTAAAATGGAATTCTCATTGTCTGAAGCCTACGACGCCCTTGAGCTTTTGATTGATAAGAAGATCAACGAATACAAAGTGTCCTACTGGTCACAGTGGGAAAGAGACCACAATGCAGATCGTACAGAGACTGATAAGCGCATCAGACAGCTCGAAGATCAAAAGAAAGAACTGAAAGAAATGCTGTCTATGAATAATCAGACCCGTAAAGAACTGAATCTGGAAGCATTGTTAAGGGTGATGCCGGCAGCTTCTTAAGGAAGTTGTAAGCTCCTTTTACCGCATATATATCATCTATGGACTTACAATTACTGATCGACAACCTGACCAATCCTGCATTGTTATTTTTCTTCCTGGGATTGTTCGCAGTAAAGGTTAAAAGCGATCTGGAAATTCCCGAAACCTCATCCAAATTCATCTCTCTATACCTGCTCTTCTCCATTGGTTTTAAGGGAGGGCAGGAACTTTCACACAGTGCATTAGATCTGGAAATACTATGGGCGCTTTTATTCGGAGTTGCTCTGGCATTAGTGGTTCCGGTCTATGCTTTTTTTGTGCTCAGAAAGAAAATGAGTGTTCAGAATTCAGGTGCGATCGCGGCTGCATATGGTTCAGTTAGTGCCGTGACATTTGTTACTGCAGTATCCTTTCTGGAACTTCAGCAAATAGAATTCGGAGGGCATATGGTGGCAGTTATGGCATCTATGGAAGCGCCTTCTATCATTATCGGAGTTTTGCTGATGTCCTGGTTTGGAGATCAAAAAAGAAAAGGTTCCGATTGCCTGCCCTTTATCAAACATGCACTTACAAACGGAAGTGTGATGCTGATACTGGGTAGCCTGCTGATCGGATTCCTGGCAAGTGATGCCCAGGCTCAGGGAATCGAACCCTTTACTACCGATATATTTAAAGGATTTCTGGCAGTATTCCTGCTTGATATGGGAATCACCAGTGGAAGAAAGTTGTCATCATTCATGAATCATGGATGGTTTGCTTTACTTTTTGCTGTGATCGTACCGGTGATCAATGGATTGATCGTTGCTATGATCAGTGGTCTCATAACAGAAAGCATAGGAGACCGCCTGTTATTTTCTATACTGGCAGCAAGTGCTTCCTACATAGCGGTACCTGCAGCCATGAAGCTGGCTGCACCGGAAGCAAATCCGAGTCTATACATACCCATGGCGTTGGCCATAACCTTCCCTTTTAACATCACCATCGGTATGCCTCTCTATTTATCGATCATTCAGCTTTTTTGAGTGGAATAAAGCTGATCAAAAGCCGGTTCGATGAAACGACCGGCTTTTTTTATTTAAATCAGAGAATTACTAAAACATTTCTTCATTTGAATCGTCTATGATGCAGAAATTATTCAACTGATCAAGATCCATGCACAACTTTATTTCACTCGTTTCTCTATTTATGCTCAGCTCATTATTTATGTCATCCTGTTCCAAACCAGAGGACAGAGGTCCCGTGGTAAATGAAAATGGAGTATTGGAGAATCCTTCATCAGGACTTTGGCAGGACCAGGCACAGTTCCCGGTAGAGATCGAAGAGGTGGGTACTTTAGATCTTTCAGCTATTGAGGAGTTGGTTATAACAAGTGCAACAAGTCTTAGCTTTGACGAAGTGGGTAATCTGTACTTCTATGATCGCAATCTGACTAAGATCATTTCACTGGATCAGGAAGGTAAACTCCGATGGGCTGTCGGTCAGGAGGGAAAGGGACCGGGTGATTTCGAGAATCCCTTTGGAATGGTGCTTTATAACAATAAGCTCTATATAGCTAATATTCAGGGTACAAGACTGGATGAGTTTGACCTGGAGGGAAATTTTATCAGGAGTACGGACCTTGCTCAGGATCTAAGATTCGCATCTTTGTCCGGTGTCAGAAATGATGGGTTATTTGTATTTACCACGGCGAAATTCGGCACCATCGGTACCGAAATAGTAACTCTCAGAGTCCCTGAAAAAGATAGTATAGAAGTAGTTTCCCGCTTTGATGTGATCGAAACGACTGATGAAAAATATAAAAATGCATCCAGCAGAGGATCTGTAGTGATCACCGGAGACGAAATTTGGTATTCCCATTCGGTAAATCATCAGCATAAAGTGTATGATTATAATGGAAATCTTTTACGGTCAATAACTCGTGACTTTGACGGAGCTTTGGGTCCGGGTGTATATCAGGAAGGAGGGAGTATCAGCATTTTTACACTGGGAAGACTGGGTCCGGTCACATTTCTGGAGGACGGCTCTTATCTTATCAGGACCCGATATCCGCTGAACATCGATGATCCGAATGAATATGCTAAAAAAGCGTCGACCGGCAGCACCGATCCTCTGGAATACAAAGTGGTAATGGACCTCTATAATGCAAATGGTGAGCTTTTATATGTGGAAGACGATACCGAAATGCTGGAGTCTTATGGTAGCCTGAGCAGGATAGGGCCGGATGGTTATTACTATTCCGTATTTCCGGATGAACTCCTGATCAAAAAATACCGGGTAAATTTGAGTAGGTGAGAAGTTGATCTGGGTTTGGACAGAAAAACATTTCATGATCAGATCTGTGGAGTCTGTGCCAGGGGGACCCTCTTAGGAATGTCAGAAATACCGGCGGGAACAAATGATCGGCCCTGCTGGTACACTAATTAAACAAATCCTGTTCATCATGGAAGACTATATACTCCGCTATATCCATGGTTCACTGCCCGAAGACGACTGTAAAAAGTTGTGGGAAGCACTACGGAATAATACCGAACTGATAGAGAGATTCAACATCCTGGAAGGCCTGTACTTTATAAGAAATCAGGGTACTGAGCATAGTGATTGTTGATTTATTTGACTGCCAGAATAAGGACGTATTTATCAGTCATCCTGTTAATGTTTAATAATTAGGATACTAACCCTCATCTCTATATTATTTCCGATTAATTTAATTGATTTTGCTTCTAATATATCCGGATGGTCTTTTTGAATAGTTATTATGTTGATGCCCTGAAATGGGCCTTTTTTTGGTTTTTCATTGTTTTATTAATAACGCCTCAGGTTACTGAAGCCCAGAGCGTTCAGGTTGGCAGCGGTAGTTACAGCACCAGCCTCCCTTCAGGTGCTGTAGGTCCTCTGAATGCTTCAAGAGCTTCGATCAGTCCCAAGGTGAGCAATGATTTCTCTTTACCTATTCAGACCAATGATTTCTGGAGTAGTCTGATATTTCCTTTTTATGGAGATCCTCATTCCAATGTGATGTATGCACACCCGTTGACTTTCAAGGCGGTTAGTTCAGGAATGCAAATGGGTTATACTCCGCAGCATGTTTTTGCAGCCAATGATTATCTTTTTCCGTTTCAGCAGCAACTGACCGTTGGTGTTGTAGGTTTAAATGCCTCTCAAACACTACCGTCTTCCTACGGTGACTGGACGGTAACCGCAGTGTGGAATGACGGGCAAAGGAATCTTCAAGCAACCTTTGGCCATGGATTGCCATTTGCATATTTCTTTGCAGAAGGTGGTGATGCTCTTATCAGTACCACTTCCAGTCCAGCCATCTGGTATGATCAGGACGGAGTACTTGGATTAACGGTAGAAGGGAGGCATTATGGGATTTTTGCACCTTCAGGATCAGTATGGACGGGAACTGGTTCACTGCGTTCAACCCTGAATGGAAGCAATTACTTTTCGGTAGCTCTTTTACCGGATAATCAGGTCTCAACGCTTCAACTGTTCAGAACTCATGCTTACGCATTTGTGACGAATTCGGTGGTCAGCTGGAACTATGATGAAAGTACGGCTGATCTTACCACTACTTATACCCTGGAAACCGACCTGCAGGAAGCCGGAAATAATAACAGCAGTGAAGCTATGACTTCTCTTTATCGTCACCAGTGGCTTTACGCTGACCAACCGATGACCGGTTACTCGTACAATTCCAAAGCCGGTACTATGAGATTATATGGGGGAAGCGAATTCAGTACATCTCTTAAATTCTCCGGTGTGGTCCCCACGCTGCCCGATATGGGAGATTACAATCGTCAGCAGTTAACAGAACTCGTTGAGAATGTAACAAACGAGACATTAGGCTCTGGACCTTCATATGAGAATGGAAAGGCAATGGGTCGTTTTGCTCATCTGATACAAATTGCGGAGCAGATGGAAGCCTTTGAGGCCAGAGATTATTTTTTATCACAGCTGAAAAACCGCCTCGAAGACTGGCTTACGGCCGGGGGGGCACAGGAATACTCTTATAACGATCAGTGGGATGTGCTCACGGGCTACCCGAGCGGATATGGAGCTGATGACCAGATCAATGATCATCATTTTCATGCAGGATATGCCATCTATGGAGCCGCTACAGTCGCTCAGTATGATTCTGCCTGGGCATCCCAGGAAAACTGGGGAGGAATGGTCAATCTTTTGATCAAAGATGCCAATAACTGGGACCGATCGGACCAACGCTTTCCCTTTTTAAGATCTCACGATGCCTACGCAGGCCATTCATGGGCCGCAGGCCACGGTGACTTCGGAGACGGAAATAACCAGGAATCCAGCTCAGAATCCATGAATTTTGCAACATCCGTATTGCTCTGGGGAGCAGCCTCCGGTCAGAAGGAGATCCGGGATCTGGGTATTTTCCTCCATGCGAATGAAACTACGGCGATAGAACAATACTGGTTCGATGTAGATGAGCAGGTATTTCCTGAAGATTACCCTCATGTTGCTATTGCAATGGTATGGGGTGGAAAAGGAGTGCACTCTACCTGGTTTGGGGCGGATCCGGAGTTTGTTCATGGTATTAACCTTCTCCCAATCACCAGCGGTTCGCTTTATCTGGGCCGCCATCCGGATCATGTAATAGCGAATTACAATGAGGTTGTAAGTGAAAGATCCGGTCAGCCGGTAATATGGAAAGACGTCATGTGGCAATACCTGGCACTGGCAGATCCTGACCGTGCCATAGGCTATTTTCTGGGAGATCCGAATTACGAACGCTTCGACGGAGAATCGAAAGCACACACATTACACTGGCTGTATAATCTTAAAAAAATGGGGAGGGTAGACACAACAGTGCATGCGGATACACCCATGTACTCGGTATTTAAAAACGATGCAGAGGAGAGAACATATGTTGCATATAATCCTGAATCTGTACCAAAGACCGTTACCTTTACCAACGGACAGACATTAGAAGTGCCGGCCCGGTCAATGGCTACTGCCACTGAAATTTTCACAGACCCGGAAGCACCGGTAGCTCAGATCATCGCAGATAAGACTATGGGTAAAGCTCCCCTGACGATAGCTCTCGAAGGAAGCAAAAGTTTTGATAGAAATGGAGGTTCACTGCAATACGAATGGACATTTGATGAATTCGGAAGTAGTTCAAATCCGGATACCAGTGTTGTATTTACCGAAACAGGCAATTTTACCATATACCTCAGGGTAACCAATGAATTGCAAATTTCCGCCACCGACAGCATCGAGATCAGTGTTCTTGGAAATGGCACTCCATTCAATGGGGCACCTAAAATGATACCAGGTCGTATCGAAGCAGAACATTATGACAAAGGAGGTGAAGGCGTGGCCTACCATGATAAAGAGGCCGCAAATATAGGTCTTGCATTCCGCCCTGATGAGGGGGTTGATCTGGAGCCTTCAAACGATCAGGGATTTGACGTTTACTGGATAACTGCCGGTGAATGGCTCGAATACACCATTGAAGTACCTGAAGCCGGTAATTATGATATCAGTCCGTATGTGGCAACAGTGCCCGGATTTGGAAACTTCAGACTCAGTATTAATAATGTGGATGTGAGCGGGAGACGGGATGTATTGCACACAGGAGGCTGGCAGAACTGGAAACCGATCACCATTGAAAATGTAGAACTGCAACCCGGAGTACAGATCCTGAGAATGGATTTTGATTCCGATACAGACAAAGAAGGCTGGCTCTTTAGTTTGAATTATATTCAGGTAAAAAAATCGGTTACAGTCAGTAATGAAGGTGAGGATGACCTTCCTTCAAAAGTATCACTGACTCAAAATTACCCGAATCCCTTTAACCCAACTACTCAGATCACTTACAGTCTGCCTGAATCTGCAGAAGTACGCCTGAGTGTATTTAATATGCTGGGACAGCGTGTTGCCTTGCTCGTGAATGATCGGAAGACCGCCGGGAGTCATACTGTTAACTTTCGCGCCGATGCTTTCTCATCAGGTGTTTATTTCTATGTGCTTCAGACCGGAGATATCAGGCTTACGAAGAAAATGACGCTTTTAAAATAGTCTTGAGTCGTGAGTTTTGAGATGAGATAAGTTGTTTTGGGTAGTATCTGCTCAAAATATAGTCCATCATTTATTCTTTTTCCTTCCGGGCATGTTTCATTACGAAAAGCATTTCCCTGGCTATCTGCTTGCATCGATCGTCGTATATTTTCGATTCAGCGGCTGTTCCATCAGATTCTTTAGGGTCGCGATAGGGAAGGGCGATCCTGAAGTCGGCTCCGGATACCGCAGGGCACCTTTCATCAGCTTCGGAACAGGTCATTACCGCAGCGAACCCGGACTGTGGATTAGCCGGATCATTAAAGGTTTTCGAATAGCAGATTAAGGGTGCTGTGTCATCGCCGTACCGGAGCTCATATTTTGGATTATGTTCTCCTTTTTTACTGATTTGAAAACCTGCACGGCTTAATGCCTCCACAGCACGGTGACTGAAGGCTGTTACTTCCGTGCCTCCGGAATATGTCTCTAATGGTTCTGAACCCAAGTAATTATTTGCTGCCGCCGCCCAGACTGAGGCCAGGTGACTTCTCCTGCTGTTATGAGTACAGATGAAATTAAGCTTCGGTATGCGGCCACTGATCCGGTCAATTTTGATATGTTCCGACAAGTTCTTTAAAGATGACTTTCTTTTATTGTCGATCAGTGCGAATTCAGTTTCCCGGGCGATCAGGTAATTTTCAATTTCAGTATACATATCAGCAACAACCGCTACCTGGTTCACAGTTTTTTTTCTTCATTAAGTTCCGCTTTTTGGTCCTTTTTCCAGCTTTTTGCGCGTATACTGTAATGCTGAATATCCCGGTTTCCCCTGCATGGAAATCCTCGATCTCTTCCTTATTCAGATATTGAACAAGAATATCTTCCGGCAGAAAAATCGGTTTTTCCTTCTGAATGCTGAGATCAGTAAATCCCTGTTTACGGATCAGGTTAAGATAGTCCTCTTTTTGGATGGCCCCGGATACACATCCTGCATACATTTCTGCATCATGTTTCAGGGCTTCTGGAAGCTCTCCTTCGATCACTATGTCTGATATGCTAAAATGACCGCCGGGCTTCAGTACCCTATATATTTCCTGAAAGACCCGATCTTTATCAGGAACAAGATTCAGTACACAATTACTGACCACCACATCTGCGGTATCATCATTAACGGGCATAGCCTCCAGATCGCCAAAACGAAACTCAACATTATTATAGCCCAGCTTTTCCGCATTGCTCCTTGCTTTGTTGATCATTGATACCGTGAAATCTATTCCGATCACTTTACCTTCCGGACCGGTCTCATGCCTTGCAACAAAACAGTCATTTCCAGCCCCTGATCCAAGATCAATAACGGTATCTCCTTTACGGATCTGTGCAAATTGAGTTGGCAGTCCGCAGCCCAGTCCCAGATCCGCTTCGGCATGATACCCACGGAGATCTGAGTAATCATCAGTCATAATATTATAAACTTTGGAAGACTCACCGGAAGCCCCGCAACAGGTTCTGGCATTATAATCAGCACCCTGTTCACTGATTAGTTCATATTTTCTTCGAACGGTTTCTTTTAATTCTTCGGGTGATGGCGTGGATCTATTCATTTCAGCAGCAATTGGATGGTTTGGCTTTCAGTTGGTCGATCAAAGACAGGACCAGAGATTCTAATTCTGAGATCCCGTCCGGTTCAATACAGTAGCAAGTCTTAACTCCGTCGATCTCACCCTTTATCAAGCCGGCTTTCTTTAATGCCTTAAGATGCTGTGAAACCGTGGACTGGGCCAGAGGAAGCTGATCAGTAATATCACCACAGATACAGGTTTGCTTATCCGCTAACAACTTCATGATCGATATTCGGGCGGGATGAGAAAGTGCCTTCAGAATTTCGGCTGTTCTCATTTCACTAACTACAAAAGATGATGTTTGTTTCTTGTCCATATAATTAATCGTAAAATTACGATTAATATTAATTCTTTCTGACTTAACAGTCAACATAGCTCTCAAAATCGGAATCCAATTTTTAATGGAGCCGGTAATTTGAACACGCTATTATTTCATTAATTTTAAACAGTTAATTGGATAGAAGACGCTGCATAAAATCTTAATTTAATTCTTAACCACTCTGACGATTTTGCACACTTCGCATGCTCAGGATACACATATAAAGCTCTTGAGATCCTTCCTTTAGGGTTCAATCTCCAGCACTATGCAATTGCTATGAATAAAAATGTAAACGGAGAGCTTGAGGAGATCATCACTGATGGTATTCTGAATGTATTAGAAACCAGAGAATGGGAAATCGTACTAAACGATTATCACCTGAATTTATACTAAAATCCTGTTCGAGTATTACGAACCGGCTTTTTGCTGGGTCAGGTCATTTACCAATTGCAAAAGGAGTGATAGCTTTTCCATTAAAACGGAGTGATAGGTGATCAGCTCTTTCTCAGTTTCAAGGTGTTTTTCCTGTATTAAGCTAATACGGTCCGATTCCAGGATCAGTTCTTTCCGGATATACTCCAATGAACACAGTCCGGCATCATACTGCATATAAGCGATCTGAATATTTTGGGCGGCACTTTGACAAACAATGAAAAGTTTAGATTGGCTGTATTGGTCAGATGGTTCTGATAGACTCAGCGAACTAATAATAGTCTTGATTGTTTCGAATGCACCCTCATGCACAACTTTCTTAGTCTTCTTCATTAAAAGGTTGCGTACTATTTGAGGAGTGAATTGATATAAATTCATAATAGAATTATTTAAAGCAATTACCTATAGATTAGTTATTTATGGCTAAAATTTAATATTGATCCTATGTGTAATTGTATCAAAAGTCTATGACCCATAATCCACGTAATTCTGATATCTTGTACCCGGTAGCCTTATCATTCGGGTAGTTTTTTTTGATCTCTTTCAGGGTGACGGGATCAATGTCATTATCCTCCGATCCGTGACATTGTAAGCAAAGTTCATTAGTGATAATGGGATAGTATCCTCTCCATTTATCACCGTTGATAAATACAACCGGATTTATAGTTCTTCCCTCTCTTATGTTATTCTTGGATTGAATGATATAGGCCATTTCTACCGGCTCAGCCTGATTTAACTCATTACGAGTACGGTCGGTTACTCTTTTAATAAATACATTGAGTTCAGCAGCAATACTGTCGGTCAGTTGTGTTGCATTCGTATTACAAAATGAAATGGCACCGGAAGTCCCTGACTCCTTTATTGCTTTGATCAATTCTCCAGCCAGCGCTGACTGTGCTTTGTTTACGAATTCCTGGCCCTCCTGAAGGATCTGTGGGTAAACAAAAGCTTCGGGTCTGTTTCCCTGATTCTGACCCATTCTGCCATTCATTCCGTGACCACTCATGTTTAGATCAGCCTCAAAGAGGTACTCTGCAATGGCTTTTACCTCTTCTTCCGGAAATACCATTTTGGGCATGATCCCAAAACGAGTGACTGCATGCGGCATTTTACTGGCAGCTTCGTTTGGTTTTCCAACCCAATTGATCACCGCGGTAACGAAATCATCTTTGTCATCATGATCAGTGAGATAATGTTGTCTTACCATTTGTATGGGTGGTGCAATTCTCTGCTGAGCAGTCATTGCAGGAGAGTGACAGGCATAACAGTTCTTCTCCAGTAGTACTTTCCCTTTAACATCTACAGTGTCAGTTCTTATGGATCTGTCTGCATCAGTTTTCAGACCCGGGAGCGGTGTGTTCCAACTAAAACTTATCCCGGTTAAAAATAATAAAGTGAATAGCAGAATTTTAATTAGACTCATAGATCCTCCGGTTTAGTGGAACAGACATGGCCGGCAGGTCCCTGATATGAAATGGGATCCTCCATGATCTTCAATAATACACTACTCGTATGAATTATTGGTGAATGAGGAGATATGCTATGGATATAAAATTCAGTAGGCTTTAATACTGACTTATTTACCGCTATATTTGAAGCACCATTATGAACAAATTATTCCATAAACTTAAAGAACGATGGGGAGTGGATTCTTTCTGGAAGGTCCTTTTGATCCTCATCATATTTGCAGTTACAGGTATGTCAGCTCTTGCTGTTCGTAAATTTGCATTTGAATTCCTGGGTTATACCGATGAAACCTCTTTCTGGCTAAAAGCTATAACCTGGATCGTAGTCGTTTTCCCATCCTACCAGATCCTTTTCCTGTTCTATGGTCTGTTGTTCGGCCAGTTTGAATTTGTCTGGGAATTCGAAAAGAAATCACTTTCCAGATTGAAGAAAGTGTTTGTAAGAACAGGAAAATCCGACTGATTAAAGACTAATTTAATTTGCCGCATCAAATGACTGCGGAATCGGCCGGTCATTACTTTCTGCCGACCAGAATACCGTCATGATCTTCCACTGCTCCCCGGTCCAGAGTAACTGAATACTGTTAATACCTCTTGCGATCAGGGGACCGTCTTTGGTATTTCTTGAAGTATAAGTGCTGAAAACCTGGGCAATAGGATCATATCGATGTGTCTCTCGGTGGATCTCTTGTTCAAAAAAGCCATTGACCATCAATGCGGGGCCTGCCATCTCAATATATTCCTCCGGACTTAGAGCCCGGTATGAAAAACCTCCTTCCTGACCAGGTCCGGTAGGGATCAGACGAGCATCCTCAGTGAACAGAGTCCGGAAAGTGGCCCAGTCCCGTTCTACTCCTTTGTCACCGGATATGGAAGCGTAAAGGGCTTCAATAACCCCGTCTATAGTTTTAAGGTCCGGACTTTCATATTGTGCGGATAGTCCTGCAGGGTGCATGAGAAGCAGTGTCAGTATAAGAAGAGATATCGGTTTCATATGAATAATTGGTTGGTTAATTAATGGTATAGAGTACTGGACGTACAAGAGAGTACAAAGTTTTCATTTATATGGATTCACTATTTATACCAGTCTTGAAAATCTTCTGCTTGAATATGGAAAATCCACGCCCATGGCAAAGAAAGTAAAGAAACCTCCAAGAAGCGCCGAGTATAGTACCTGAGATCCATATTGTGGTTCAAGGAGAATCGGGTCTGTTGGAATCACCGTCATGATGATTCCTGCAATTACAGAAGCAATAGCAGTCCACTGATAAAGCCTCAGTCCGTATAAGATCTTAGTCTGAACTTCGCCCCGGTAGGCTTCTTCTGCAAATCTGCCAATACCTGTGAGGATTAGATATATTCCGAAAATTAAACTCGGAGTGTTGTTATTTAACCATAATGAGAGAAGTACAAAACCGCAAAAGAATAACCATATGATGGCATATAACGGGGTTGGATGCAATAGCTCTCCTTTCATATCCGATATCCCACAAACTCTGGAGCGATGATGAAAGTACCGGATTCCTGTAGCCGGATCATGAGTCTTCATCCCATGGCAGCATCCATTGACCAGACAGCGGAGACGGCCTGTGGCCTGAACCCAGGGCATAAATACCGAAACAACTGCGATAATGACCCACGCATCAGCACCCATGAACCGAACTATTAAGCTCGCAAAGACTATCCCCACTAACGCTCCGTAATACCCAAAGGGGCGTTTTAATTTTTCGGAACCTTCGATGATCTGAGCCCAAAGCGCTGAGAAAATGATCACGGTTATTGAAAATACCAGCAAAGCCCAGGCATATATTACCCCCGCCATGTAACCGGCCATGAAAATCCCTAGAAAAGATCCCAGACCAACATAGAATCCATGATTGATCACTCTTACCGGTCCAATTTTCCATTCTCTCCAGGAGTTGGCGATCATCTCTGATAATTCACGAAGTTTATTCCAGATCGGTCGGTGCAAGATACCCATCGCTGCAAATACGATAGAAATGATGAGATGGGAGATCAGGGCAGAACTCAGGAGTATCTGAATGCTGATTATGAGCAGACCGGCGATGCCGGAAATAAGCCCCATCAGATCGGCTTTTCTAAACAGACTATAGGTACAGATAATGGTTACTAAAAGTGGGGTAGTCAGGTATTCCCAGAGGTCCGGTATACTTTGGGTAGTAAAATAGGTCATACAAGTTTTGGGAAATAAGAAGGCAAAAAAGAATAATAAGCCCAAGGCAATAAGAGTACTAATGACCCATAAACGTAATTGATCTTGTCTTTTGATCACAAAGGCAGTTATCAGTATAAATATCGGCGGCAATAAATGGAGTATGCTATAACCAGTTAAGAGCTCTGCCAAGTATGCGACGGAATATCCGGTTTCCGGCGTATTCAGGTGCAGCAAGAGAAAGTTACCCGTCAGTAATAGCAATGAGATCATTACCACTGAAGAAAAATGATCCTTAAAGGCTGCTGTAAGATCTACTGAATGAGGAACAGAAAAAACGGAATTCATTTTCCGCCCGGGAAATCGACTGTCCAGGTCCAGCTTTTCGTATCCGAGGATCAATGCAATCATTCCCAGGATCGTTACAGGGCTGATCAGCCATAAACCACTTGATGAACCGGTTTTTAAAGATATTCCTACAACGATCATCCCGAATGCCCAGTAGATCGGGTGCTGAACCAGTTTGTAAGGTCCCAGATGAACCAGCTTTTCGGGAGGGAAAGCGTTCATGGGCAGGCCGTTTCCGTATCTCCATAGTGCATCCATTGCCCATAACATCAGTACAGACCCTAAAATGATGAGAATAGGTCCGCCATATTCAGCCTGAACAGGTGATAGAGTTACCACATCCTCTGTTGCCCAGGCCCAGAGCCACAAACAGCATGGAATGACAATAAGAAATAAGATGGCATATAGTGTTTTCCTTAATACCCCATTATTCTTCTCCATGATAATTGATTTTCAGGTTCCCGTTAATTCTATAGTTCTTCTACTCCATCGGATTAAAATTCACGAACTCATGGATCACATAACCATGTATAGGTTGCGCGTTTCTTTTCTGTAGTACACCGCTGCTGTACCATTTTGTCGCATCAGCCTGCAAAAAAGAAGATGGAATGGAATCTTTAAATCCGGGTATGAAACGACCGGCTTTTTTTACCACTGTTTCTATCTTTTTTTCAGATTCAATCACCCTGTATGGAGTCATCTGAAGGTGGTAAAAAGCACTTTCATCACGAATTTCTCCGTCAGCACACTTGAACTCACTCGTTTCTGTTCCGTTGATCCATAAGTGCTTGTTTGAGCCATCCAGATCTATCCAAACCATAGATTCCGTTCCAGACTGAAAGCGTCCCCAGCGAAGTTCCTTCATGTTGATTTTCCATGCAGGTATAGTCATTATTAATTTTTCTGAGTAGCCATGACCTGTATATATTTTTCCGGCGATATTTAAATTCACATCAGAATCCGGTTGTAAGCAGGTCCAGTCAAGGTAGCCATCTTCTTCATCGACCAGTCTCGTACCAAAACTTTCCGTGGCCGACCTCCAATGCCCGTCGATCCTTAAAACAGGATCCTTAAGATGTATCAGATCTTGGTGTACATCCGGTAAAATTCCTTTCCAAAAACGACTCTTTTGCAAGGTATTTTGTCCTTGCTCCGACAGGATCAGACTGTTGTAATGCAGTTTTCGTTTACCCCATCTAAGTAAAGCAGCATAATAAATGACTACCTGTTTTTCCTGTGTAGTACAATCCAGATACCATTTGGTCAGTTCAAATGTATTGGAGGATTTGCTATGTGATTTCCGGTCTGCCATCAGATAGGAGTGATTCCGGGTTCCCTTATCTCATTGTTGAAAACCTTCAAGGCAGGTTTTTCATAAACATATTTAAATGCCATTCTTTCCAGCAGAGAGAAGTCATTTTGCAATAATTGCTCATGATGCTTTTCGATTAATCTGATCCCCTCTAAAGCATGTTCCTTCCTCCATATGATCATCGGACCGGAGTTAATATTATAAAGGTCATTCAGTGTCATGTCCAGTCGTTCAAAATCTTCTCTGCTTATATTGATATATCCGTTTCTGATATCTTCCTCCAGGTCCTCCAGGTCAAACTGATAGCGGCTGGCAGTACCCAGGGGAATCAGGTCGGTGAATTTATCCGGGTCATCTTTAAATACTTTGAGAGTTGCCCTTATGGTACCCCTTATGTCCAGTTTATAGAAATGTCGGGCAAGCTCTTTTTTAGGGTAGATCTTTCCACGTCCGCGCCTTTGTGCATCAAACAATAGAGATTCGAGGATATCGCAGGTCTCTTTGGTAAAGTCTTCTCCGAATTTTTGGGCCAGTCCGAAACAATGGGCCAATAGATATTCTGCTTCATCGCGCGGTTCCCTTACAGACCTGGTAAATAGGATAAGATCCGATATATATGTCTCTGCCGATTCAATTCCATCCGGTAAGGGATGATCGCCATCTACAATATCATCCAAAAATCGCATCAGGGTATAATAGTTTTCCAGGAAGGCACCCCGGGTAGGTGCAAAGGCAAGATATTTAAAAAGCCTGAGCTGCCGGAGGAAGACACGATATTTCCACCCGCGGGTCCGCAACATATGACGGTAAACCCGGCCGCGCATATTCCTGGAAATTCTTTGGAGATCATTACCCATCACAACCTCGGCATGTGCTGATAATACAATAAAGGATAAAAAAGGGAATAAGAACAATTTAGTTTACTCATTGTGTCTTACGTTATAATACAGTAAACATTAATTATGTGTTTTTGATGATGTTAGTAAAAACTTAAGCCAACCGAGAGGATCTGCAATGGGTTAGCTTTAGTGCTGTTTTTGGCTTTTATTACGACTTAAATAATTCGGGATAAATAATGGAGACAGGATGAACAGCAGATATCTTTTACTGATTAGCAGTGTGGCTGCTTTAGGAGGGTTTTTGTTTGGTTACGATACAGGGGTGATCAATGGTTCTCAATTTTATTTCAGTAAGTATTTCGATCTTTCCGCCGCAATGAAGGGCTGGGTCGTAGGATCAGCTTTGATCGGTTGTTTCATTGGGGCTGTAGTTTCAGGTCCATTAAGTCGCAAAACAGGTCGTAAGAATTCTCTGATCATTTCTGCGGTCTTGTTTGTCCTTTCTGCCTGGGGATCAGGTTTACCTTCTTTCTTACCTGAGTCCGTATCATTACTTGTGATCTTCAGACTTATTGGAGGAATGGGAATTGGGTTGGCTTCTATGAATGCTCCTACTTATATCGCAGAACTTTCACCGGCAGACATAAGAGGTAAAATGGTGACGGTATATCAGATGGCTATCGTGTTTGGTTTCTTTCTGGTGTTCCTGGTTACTTACTTCATAGGAAGCAGCAGTGATGAATTATACAATCTAAATGACGGATGGAGAGTGATGTTCTGGTCTGAACTTGTGCCGGCCGGATTATTCTTTGGTCTGCTATTCACGGTTCCAAAGAGTCCTCGCTGGTTGATGTTAAACGACAGAAAAGACGAGGCCCGAAAAGTATTGACAAAAGTTCATGGTTCAGATCTTGCGGCACTTGAGATCATTGAGATTAAGGAATCGATAAAAGGAGAGGAGGGAATAAGCTTAGCAGGAATATTCAAAAAAAGTATTCTCCCGATCGTTTTGATAGGATCAGTAATATCCGGCCTGCAACAGTTTACCGGCATTAATGCCGTGCTGTACTATGGCGCAGATATTTTTGAAAAGGCATTAGGTTTTGGGCAGGAAGATGTACTAGCACAGCAAATCTTGCTGGCAGGCGTAAATGTGATATTCACCTTCCTGGCGATGTACACTGTGGATAAATGGGGCAGAAAACCGCTTATAATTACAGGTTCAGTAGGTATGATTACGGGATTTCTTATGCTGGGTCTTACTTTGATGTATAACCAGGTTGGACTGATATCTCTGCTTGGAATCCTGATATTTATTGCATCCTTTGCGATGTCTATGGGCCCTGTAGTATGGGTCATGCTCTCTGAAATGTTTCCAAATGAGATCAGGTCGGTTGCGATGTCGGTTGCTGTAGCCGTACAATGGGCTTGCAATTACATAGTATCTCAGTCATTTCCGGTAGTGGTGGAAAGCCAGGTTAACGGATCTGCCTTCTGGAACGGTTCATTACCATATTTTATATTCATCGGTTTTATAGCGGTGATCATATGGTTCACCGTTAAATATATTCCGGAAACAAAAGGGCGTTCTCTTGAGAAAATTGAAAAGATCTGGGAAGAAAGATTTGGTACCATTTGAGCCTGAAAAGTGCATTTATACCCTGGTTGATCAATGAAAAAGGAAATACGTTACCGGAGAACTGATTCATTCCCCTCTTTTTAAAATTCTATTGTCTTTGCATGTCGCCCTTATTTAGTTTAAATAGTTGATCAATAAAATGGACTAAAGGACAGATATGACTACTCGCATTTATTCATGGATTTTGCTGTTTACCGGAGCACTAACAATTACCGCTTGTGCTCCAATGACTGAAACGCCGGTGCCATCCGCCGGGAAAGTATACAACGGTGAATATGCCGGTACTCCGTTTATTATGGCCACAGATAATTCAGTAAACGTAGTGGAGCAATTTATTCAAGCTTATAATGATATGAATGTAGAAAAGATGTCTTCATTCATGGCTGATACAGTAATTGTGTATGACTATACCGGTGCCAGAGCGGAGCTGACAAAAACAGCTCTGGAAGAGTATATGGCTGGAATGGACTCCGTTCGTCAGGATATCTACGCGACGATTCCTGTTATGCTGGAGAATGGAGACAGGGTTAGTGTGCTCGTAGACAGTCAGGAATGGCGTTGGGGGACCGATGGCAGTGAATGGCGAAAAAGACTCTGGGAAAGGATCATTGTTGATAATGGTAAAATAGTAGGGGTTCGCCAGTGGAGCCGTGATGTAGGCGGGATGTGATCAGGTAACATCATATAGTATTCAGGGTCGTTACTCTGCCATCAGTAACAAGCTGAGCAGAGCGGTCCTTTCAAGTGTTTTTTGGATGTAAATTTGTTCATTTTTGCTGTGGGCTCCTTCTCCGACGGCACCCAGGCCGTCAAGGGTAGCGGTAATCTGACTCGTGAAATTCCCGTCCGATCCACCTCCTGAGGTTCCCTGATCAAGTTTAAGTCCGATGAGGGTCCCATATTTTACGGCTTTTTCCCAGAGTTCTCTGTTTCTCTGGTTTTGTTCCATAGGCGGTCTTCCGAACCCGCCTTCTATTTCAACACTGATCCCATCCATACTACTATCGAGGGAACGGATCTTTTGTTCAATGATCTGTGCATTTACTTCGTCCAGAACCCTGACATCAACAGCAGCAGTACTTTCAGGTGCCACCACATTGGTTCCGATTCCGCCGTTTATGGTACCTACATTAATGGTGATACCCTGAGCGGGATCATTCATATTAAAGAGCTTCTGTATTATGAAAGATAAAGCAAGGATGGCAGAACGTCCTTTCTCCGGCGCAAGTCCTGCATGGGAGGATACTCCTTTAATCTTTACACTGAAATGTCCGATCCCTTTTCGGCGGGTCTTGATCTTACCGTCATGATCAAGTGAGGGCTCCAGAACATATACACGCTTCATCACTCCGGCAAGACGTTTTATCCGGACCTTAGAATCATGACTTCCGGTTTCTTCATCTGAATTGATGAATAGGACAGGCTTAACCACCGGTTCAAGCGAAAGATCATTGAGTACCTGTAAAGCAGTGATCATCATGGTAATTCCCGCTTTCATATCGTAGCTTCCGGGTCCAGAAATCACATCTTCTGAGAGTGTGAAGGGCATATCATGAATAGTTTCAAATGGCCACACAGTATCCAGGTGTCCCAGCAATAATTGATAGCCATGGTTTGACCGGCCGGGTTTTCGGGCATATAGTTGTCCGCCACTTATAGTACCTGGGTAGTGCGTACATAAGTATCCGACTTCCTCAAGGGGTTTTCTGATGATATTTATCAGTTCAAGGTGAGATCCGGGTTCACGCGGAGGCGTTTCTGTTGTTATCAGATCTTCAAGCAGTGACTGAAAATAAAGATCTTTAGTCAGGCATTTATTCAGTATTCGTTTTGCTGTATCTGCATTCATGGATCTATTTTCTGAAACCTTTGGGGAAAGGAAAGCCATTGGATTTTTTAATTACCGCAAACCGGTCCGGATAAAGGTAACACAGCAGAGGATGCTGATAGATCAGGTCGTTATCATCTTTAGATGCCGATCTCAGGTATTCCTCGTCAGCAGATGCTTTTATGATCTTCCCAAGAATAAGAGAATTACGACCGAATCCGTCAATAAAACGATCAAGAAGACATTCCAGGAACAGATACCCCTCCGCCAGGAATGTTTCCGGAATATTATCTGCAGTGAACTGTTCCATAACTCTGAGTTCAGGTTTGGTGTCATCCATTTGTCTTGGACTCGATGTGAGGCTGGACAAAACGATCTGTTCAGGCTTTGGATAGCTCACCGAAAAGCTCTTATTATCTCTGATATTTTGGTACGTACTATGGTCGGGAGTACAGACGAATCCAAAGTAGCCATCCCAACCCAATGCAAATGCCATATGTTTTGGTGCAAAATTAGGGGTTCCATCTGCTTCCGTACTGCCAATTATGACCAGAGGATTAACCGTATAAATCCTGTTCCATAGGTCTTCCGTATCAAGTGACATCAGTTGGTTTTTTTCTGGATTCATATGCTCTCCGATTATCTTACAACGATCTGCTTGAGATCCCATTCATCCTGAATGCCAAGTATCCTAAGCACTTCATAAAAAAGGAGGGGAGGATCAACCAGGCGAACTTTCAGGTGCTTTTGTATCTGTTCATGTAAAAAAATAATGGCTTCACTGTCTGCAAACCTGCAGCTGCTCAGATCAAGGTGAAGTTCGGTCTGACTTCCAAGCAGGCTTCGGATTTTTCTAACCGCTGCCAGATTAAAATCACCACTTAACTCAACCTGCAGTTTTTGTTTTGTTCTTTTCCATTTCATGGTGTTCGTCCCTGATAAATTCTTTGATTTCTCCTGCCATGGTTGAATAAGTATCAATGATCGAGAAATCGACCGGTACCTGAATTTTCTGCATCCTCAGCTGGTCTATGTTATCATGAAACAGGGGTAAAAGACCCGAAAAAATAAACCCGTTTTCGTGTAGCCAGGTTACCGCTTTATTCAGTGGGACCTTCTCTAATGGCAGATCCACATAGATTACATTTAGTTCCAGTTCGTAAAGGCTCAGGAGCAATGATCTCATAGCGTCCGGAAAATCGGTACCAACCTTCCTGCATATGACCTTTGCAATATTGTTGTGATAATTCAGATTAAGTTCTGTTTCCGTTCTATGGAGATCTGAAGTACTGTTTGGAATGCCGGAACATCGACAAGGGATCACTTCCAAGTGAGCATATATTTTGAGAAGTATATCTTCGTATCGCTCAGGAAGGTATACATTGGGCTTCCAGGCATTATTCAGGGATAAGAAATCTGCCAATAGTGATACAGGCTGGGGATAATCCTCTTCAAGATCCCGGTATTTAACATCTTTAGCCATTGCAACCATCAATGCAGTACTTTTGAATCCAAAGGCCTTATTTACTCTCTGACTGTAATCATGAACGGTGATCGCCATTCCAAATAGTCCTCTGAGTTCATTCTCTGCACTCATTTCGATCAATGCAGTCATCATTTTTTTCATGAGGCTTCTGCGGCGGTGAGCAGGGGAAACTACTGCTTCACCAACCTCTCCAACATCTGAGTCTGGTTTTCTGATCACAGCAAAATATCCGACAGGGGTTCCTGAATCTGTTCTGACAATGGTTCCGAACTTCTTACCTGTTGCAATTGCCAGTTCATTCTGGCGTGGAAAATACAGGTCTTCTTTGCTGTATGAGTAGTTATAAGAACGGTAGATCAGTTTTGCAATATCTTCTGAATCTTCGACTCCTGCTTTATGAAGCTTGTATTCCGGTTCGCTATCTGTGCTGTCTGCCTGGTTTATTTCTTCCTGATACTGAACTAAGCTTTGTTCGGGGATCTCTTTGGCAAGACGGAATTCTTTTCCCAGTTTACCACGATTCAAAAAGACGAAGTGTTCCGTCATTTTACGAGCAATTTCTATTCCGGCCCCCTTAAAATCATTATCTATGAGGGCTTTTTCCTGAGAGTATTCATTTTTATCCGGATCAAAAGGTTCTCCGGAGTCCTGCACAATGATCTCTAACTGAGGAAGGGAAAATTTATACCATAGATCTATGTAACCTCTGGTTTCGGGGTAAGCAAAAAGGATCATATTGGTCAGAAGCTCGTCTAATGCCAGTGAAAATCGTGCAGCTTCATTTTCTTCCATCCCAATATTTACGCACCATTTATAAGTGAAATCAGTAGCTGATTCCACTGCATTTATATGTGCTTCCAGGTAAAGATAAGCCTCCATTTGGCTCCCTTCTTAACAGTACTTAGTAAAGCCGGCTCATTGCAATATAGATATGTGAACTGAGACCAGGATAATCGGAAACCTGTTTCAGGAAGTAGTTGAATCCCCTATAAATCAGGTAGTTGCAAAAAAAAAGACCGGAAGAATACTCCCGGTCTCATTACAAGGTTCAAAATATTTGTTTTAACCTTCAGATGCTTTATTAGCGTTATTCAATACATTTCCTTTGAAAGCAAAAAGGAGTGAAACGCTCAGAATGAGAACCTGAAATTCCATGCCGGCATTGCCAATAGAATTCCATCCGTTCTGAGCATGAACTATAAAGATAGCTCCGATCATAACAGCTGCGAAAAGTAATCCGCCAAGCCGGGTAGCCCAGTCGGGACCAAAGCCTCCCCAAAGAATTAGTAATGCTCCGCCAATCTCGGCGAGACCAACGAGTATGATCAGAAATACGGGCATTCCCATTCCCTCAGATACTGCTGAAGAGGAGAGCAGCTTAGGATAACCGTGATAGATGAATGTAGCTGCAAGTGATAAGCGAGGCAGCCAGTGTGCGATTCCTGATAATTTATCTAGTTGATTCATAATATTCTCCAGTAATATTGTTATAACATTGGAATACAGAACACAAGATGTGCTTACCTTTATATAATGAATAAAGCTTGTATCTGCAATTCCTGCAGTAACTTAGGTGGGATTTAGTATTTCAGTCAATACTATATATTAGCCCTAAATTATGATTTCAGGCTTTTATTTCACCTCTATGTGCCTTTGTAACGATGATAGACCATCGAGCATCGGGGTTTATCTCTTTTTCAGCGATTTCAGATAATTCACTGTCACGGGTTTTTTCTTCTCGCAGATTTTCGAGCAGTAATTCGCCAATGTCATGGCGATTAAGCAGTTTAGTGTAAGCAAGAGCAGTTCCGTATCCTGCCATTTCATAATGATTTATATGCTGAATAGAGGTGATAATACCTGCATCTCGCACCTCCGGATTCCTGCATCGCTTTGCCAGTTTAAAGGTTTCCTTGATCAGGCCTTTTACACCATCACAGCTTTCACCATTTGGGTCTTCTCCAAGTGTTGTGAAAATGGACTCTAATCGTTCTATTTGTTTTTGGGTCTCTTTATAATGGAATTCAATTACTTCTTTGAGATCATATGAATCGGCAATACCATCGAGTTTCATAAGTGCCTGAAGCTGTTGCTGCTCTCCGTCATAAAGGTCTCTGAGCTGCTCTAAAAGCAGGTCATAGAGATCATATATATCGTTGTAATCCATGACTTCAGATCTTAGTTAATATTGATTAATTACTTCACCTGGTATTCATGAAGTAATCATATAATAGGTAAAAGTGACCTAATTAGACCGAGTGACATGCACCCGAATCTTGTAGGAGGTAGATGTTCACTTATGTAGTGAATAACATTACTTGAACTTATTCTGAAGGATACATGGATCCCTATAGGTGCCTGGGTTATAATAGATTACTTGATTAATAGTTTGATTTTTGGGAGAATGGTATGGAAGCTTTCATTCCTTTTCTCAGATTATTTCGGCATTAATGGATAACCAATGAATGAGAAGTTTGATACCCCTGATCCATTTATCGATCTTCCTGTAACTGCTCCGGAGATCCTGAGACTAATCCGGGTTTCTGTTTTTCTAACCGACCTGGAGGGATCGATCATATTCTGGAATCAGGCCAGTGAAATGCTGTTCGGTTATGCAGAGACTGAGGCGCTTGGAATGAATATATCCAGCTTATACCATGCACGGTACGAAGACAGTTTTAAGGAACTCATAGACCGGGCCTTAAACGGGGAAAGGATCTCTGAGAAATGGTTGGGTGTTCATAAAGACGGAACACCGGTCTGGATACATTCTGATTCTGTTCCATATCGCAATGAAAAAGGTAAGATCGTATATATGATCACCGCTGCTTTTGATTTCAGAGCTCAGAAAAATATGGAAGAGAAACTCGAGCAGAGCAAACAAAGAGCAGATGTGATCCTCAATACAACGGTAGATGCGATAATATCCATCGATCGCTATGGCATTATCCAGAGCTTTAATAAAGCGGCTGAAAGGATCTTTGGTTATTTGGCAGAAGAAATTATTGGTGAGAATGTTAACATTCTAATGCCTCACACTCACTCAGGAAGTCATGATAAGTACATCCGTTCTTATCGTGAATCTGGCGAGAATAATATCATTGGTAAGAGCAGAGAGCTAAGAGGGAAGCGAAAAAACGGGGAAATTTTTCCTATTGAGGTGGCCGTAGGTGAAGCGGGCCATAAAGATCAGGAAATGTTTACCGCTATCATTAAGGACATCACAGAACGAAGAGAGCTTGAAAGTGAGATCATAAAGATCAGTGAGGAAGAAAGAAGGAGAATCGGACAGGATCTTCATGACGGTTTAGGTCAGATGCTCACTGGTATAGGGCTCATGTGTCAGAATCTGCTGGCCAGGATGGAAGCTAATAAACTTCCTGCTGCCGACGAGCTGAGAGAGATCACTCATCTGATAAAAGAAGCAGATAAGCAGGCAAGAACACTTTCTCATGGATTAGTCCCGGTTGAATTGAACTCAGTGGGACTTTGCCACGCTCTTGAACAATTATGTAAGAGAGCTGAAAAATTATTTAGTATCGATTGTACTTTTAAAGGTTCTTGTGATGTGGAGATCAGAACAGAAGAACTTGCTACACATTTATTCAGGATCACACAGGAAGCTATTAGTAATGCGGTAAAACATGGAAAAGCCACCCATGTTAAAGTGCTGATAGAAGATAAACCCGAATCACTTGTTCTGCGAATAGAAGATAACGGGACCGGTTTTAAGCGTACGGTTAAGAATAAAAAAATAAACGGAATGGGAATTCACACCATGAGATACAGAGCTCATATTTCAGGAGGTGAACTACATATCATAGAATCAAATGAAGGCCGCACAGTCATTGAATATGTGGCACATAAGGAGCAGAGACCTTGAAAAGGAGGGAATATGAGTAAGGGATTAAAAAAACAAATAGTCATTGTAGATGATCATCCTATGATGCAAAAGGGACTTTCTATGACCTTAGAATCGGATCTGGGATTTGAAGTATTAAAGCAATTCAATTCGGCTGAAGAAATGTTGAGGGAATACGAAGAATTGGATCCGGATCTTGCCATTATTGACATCTCACTACCCGGCATGAGTGGCCTGGAGCTGATCAAACATATTCAAAGCAGAACTCCGGATCTTAAAATTCTGGTGGTTTCAAGACATGATGAATCTCTTTATGCTGAAAGAGTAATCCGGGCAGGCGCTAAAGGCTATGTAATGAAGCTTGAGGCAGGCGATCAACTCATCAAAGCGGTTAAAAAAATTCTCAATGGCGGTGTATATGTCAGTGAAGAAGTAAGTGAACGCCTGCTTATGGGAATGGTAGGAGGGCATAAGGATATTACGGAATCTCCTATCGATCAGTTAAGCGATCGGGAGCTAGAGGTGTTTGAGTTTACCGGTAAAGGAAATACCACCCGTGAAATCGCCGAAAAACTTCATCTTTCCATCAAAACAGTTGAATCGTACCGGGCAAGGATCAAGACCAAATTGAACCTGTCTAATGCAACGGAACTAATGATGTATGCCGTTAAATGGGTCGAGGAAAGCCGGAATGAACGTGAATTTTAGTACATATACCCTGCTTAAGTACTATTTTTCTGCTGATAAATTAAACGATGTTCTGTGTAGGGAAAATCACTAATTACTGCTTTTCCATAGTCCTACATCATATAAAGAATACCGCTCTTACCCATCCATCGCTTAAATGTGTTAATTGCAAACGTACGGTAAAGGCCCCCGAGTCTTTATGTCACAGTTAACAAAAATAAGCGTCATGAAAACACTAACGAATAAAACAGATCTCTCACCTCTGGAAATGATACGCAGAGATATGGATAGAATGTTTGACGACATGACCCCATTCTCAAAGATCAAATTCGGTAATGGTGGATTCGGAGCCGATCTATGGGCTCCAGAAACAGATCTGATCGAATTGGATGAAGCTTATAAGCTAACTGTTGATTTACCAGGACTCAATAAAAATGATGTTGAAGTGAGTTACAAAGATCATCGGTTAGTTATAAGCGGGGAAAGGAAAGAAGAGACCGACGAGAAAAAGAACGGTTTCATCAGAAAAGAAAGGTATACGGGTACATTTACTCGCGCATTCACGTTGCCATCAGCAATAAAAGAAGATCAGATCAAAGCTTCTTTCAAAAACGGGGTACTTACAGTGATGGCGCCAAAAGCCGAGGTTAAGAAGCCGAAGTTAATAAATATCGACTAACAGTAATGTTGGAATAAGGAAGCAGGGAGCCGGCTGACATACCGGCTCTCTTGCATATTAAGACATAGCAGTACTATTAAATAACAAGAAGATGAAGGACAAGGTAGCACTGATAACAGGCGGAGCAGCAGGAATTGGAAGAGCTACAGCTATTCGGTTTGCTGAGGAAGGCACCAGGGTAGTAATTTGCGACATTGACAATAGTGGGCTGAAAGAAACTGAGGAGCTGATCAAAAAAATGGGTGCAGAAGTGCTATCGCTTAAGGGAAGTATTTCTGATTCAACAGATGTTCAAAAGATCATAAAAGAGACCATTAATAAGTTCGGGAGACTTGATTACGCATGTAATAATGCCGGAATTGAAGGGGCCAGCGCATATACTGCAGACTATGAAGAACAAGATTGGGATCGGGTCCTGAATATTAATCTCAGAGGGCAATGGTTGTGCATGAAATATGAACTTCCGGAGATAATCAAATCCGGAGGTGCGATCGTAAATGTTTCTTCCATTTTGGGTAGAGTTGGATTTGCAGGAGCTCCCGCATATACCGCTGCAAAACACGGACTAATTGGCTTAACGGAGGCTGCAGCACTTGAATATGCAGAACAAGGAGTCAGGATCAATGCTGTATGTCCCGGATTTATCGACACGCCAATGCTCGAGAGAGCAGGGATCACAACTGATAAAGATATAATGGACGGTATAATAGCTATGCACCCAATCGGACGTCTTGGCAGATCGAAAGAGATCGCAGAAGCAGTCATCTGGTTATGTTCTGAGAAATCTTCATTTGTAACCGGTCATTCTTTATTGGTGGACGGTGGTTATGTAATCCGATAATCAAGATCTGACAGGGAGGATACCATGACAGACAACATTAATGATCATTTAAGGTGGTATCATTCTCTGGGTATGGAAGATACCGGAATAGTAGGAGGTAAAAATGCCTCCTTAGGGGAACTCATCAAAAATCTTTCCGGACTGAACATTAATGTTCCGGATGGATTTGCCACTACCGCCGGCGCATTCCGGTTTTTCCTGGAAGAAAATGAGTTATCTGAAAAGATTTCAGCCGAAATTGAACGGTATAGAAACGATAATGATCTGCTCAAAGAATCCGGGTATAAAATAAGAGAGCTCATCCTGCATGGTATTTTTCCCACATCGATCGCAAATTCTATAACCGGTGCCTACGAACTTTTATGTAAAGAGAACGGAGCATCAGATCTGCCAGTAGCAGTGAGGAGCAGTGCAACCGCGGAAGATCTTCCCGGGGCCAGCTTTGCAGGACTCCATGACACTTTTCTGAATGTTCGGGGTAAAGGGCAGCTGCTTGAAATGTGTAAACGCTGCTATGCATCACTTTTTACAGATCGGGCGATCATTTACAGAGAGCAAAAAGGTTTTGAACATATGGAGATCAGCCTTTCGGTAGGTATACAGAGAATGATAAGCGCTGAAAATTCCGGTTCCGGAGTAATGTTCACCCTTGATACAGAATCAGGCTTTCCAAATGTGATCCTGATCAATGCTGCCTGGGGACTGGGAGAAAATATAGTTCAGGGTACGGTAAACCCTGATCAGTATTTAGTCTTTAAACCACTGCTGGGAAACACTAAGGTTAAACCAATTTTGGAAAAAGACATGGGGTCTAAGCAGCAGAAAATGATCTATGCATCAGAAAACAATAAGAGAACCAGAAATATACCGACAACCTATGAAGAGCAAAATAGTTTTGTATTGAATGATGAGGAAATACTTCAGCTTTCATCATGGGCAAAAAATATTGAAGACCATTATCAAAGACCCATGGATATCGAATGGGTCAAGGATGATAGGAGTGGGGAACTTTATATTGTTCAGGCCCGGCCGGAAACCATCCATGCTTCTGAGAATGTTTCAGTTTTCAAGTCATATACACTGAATAAAGGAGGAGATAAGCCGATATTAAAAGGGATAAATATAGGTAGTTCAATTGCTACAGGAATTGTAAAGAAAGTATCTCATATCAATGAGTTAAAAGATTTACCTAAAAATACGATCATAGTAACTGAGATGACAGAACCAGATTGGGTTCCGATTCTTAGAAAAGTAAATGGGATAATTACCAATTCCGGTGGCAGAACCTGCCACGCAGCTATCATTTCACGTGAGCTGGGGATACCTGCGATCGTTGGAACAACAACGGCGACCACTGAGCTGAAGGATGGAATGGAAATCACGATCAGTTGTGCAGGAGGCGATGAGGGACTGATCTATAGCGGAATTCTGGACTACGAAGTTACCTCTGTTGACCTGAGTGATCTGCCTGATCCTGAAACTTCTGTCATGATTAACCTGGCCTCACCTGAAACCGCATTTAATTGGTGGAGACTTCCGGTTGATGGCATCGGGCTTGCAAGAATGGAATTTATTATCAGTAATCATATAAAAATCCACCCGATGGCTCTGATTGACTTTGACCGAGTTAAAAATGAAAAAGACCGGGAGTACATTCGAAAAGCCACTAAGCAATATCAGCATAAAACAGAGTTCTTCATTGAAAAGCTTAGAGAGGGCATTTCGCGGATCGCCGCTTCACAGTACCCGAAACCGGTTATTGTAAGAACCAGTGATTTTAAGACCAATGAGTATTCAGGTTTAATAGGAGGTAAGGAATTTGAACCTGAGGAAGATAATCCAATGATCGGTTGGAGAGGTGCCTCAAGGTATTATTCACCTGATTATACCGAAGGGTTCTCTTTGGAGTGTGAAGCTATTAGACAGGTTCGGGACATTGTAGGGCTGGATAATGTGATCGTGATGATACCCTTTTGCCGGACACTGAATGAAGCAAAAAATGTCAAAAAAGTGATGGCTGAATATGGACTTGGCAGGGGTGTCAATGGCCTTCAGATTTACATGATGTGTGAAATACCTTCGAACGTAATACTGGCGGAGGAGTTTTCACAGCACTTTGACGGTATGTCTATAGGATCAAATGATCTGACTCAACTAATACTTGGCGTCGACCGTGATTCTGTTATACTGGATTACTTATTTGATGAAAATGATAAAGCAGTAAAGAAGGCAATTACTGATGTAATCAAAAAAGCTCATTTTAAAGTATGTCCGGTAGGTTTTTGTGGACAGGCGCCGAGTGATGACCCGAATTACGCAGCATTTCTTGTTAAATCAGGGATAGATTCATTATCCGTTAATCCTGATTGCGTGGTAGACGTGATCAAATCAGTCTATGAAGTTGAACAGTCCATGTTAGCGAAGCATCAGGACCTAATCCATGAGATCCAATGATCACATAAAAACAGACCTTAGAACTGACAGGGAGCATGTCGCTCCCAATATTGGGTATATCATATCGGTCAGAGGGAGTGTGCTGGATATTTATTTTCCGGTGAACCTTCCTGAAATTAATAATATGCTGGTTATTCCGGGGGATCCGAAAGTAGTCGTTGAAGTCAGGTATCAAATCGACAAACATAGCATTCGTGGCCTTTCTTTATCACCTGTAGCAGGCTTGAAAAGAGGAATGGAAGTGTATGATACCGGTGCCGAATTGAAGATCAAAGTCTCAGAGGATCTTCTTGGGCGAATTTTTAATGTGTTCGGTGATACTACAGACGGTCTAAAATCAGCAGTTGAGGGAATTGAAATGTCCATATATACTAAGGATTTCAAGGCTCATAAGAAGGATTCCTCAAGTAGTATTCAGATGACCGGGATAAAGGCGATTGATCTTCTCTCACCAATTGAGCGGGGAGGTAAAGCAGGCTTATTTGGAGGTGCAGGAGTAGGAAAGACCGTATTGATCATGGAGCTTATGAGAAATATGCTAAAGTCTCATAAAGGGATCAGTCTTTTTTGTGGTGTGGGAGAAAGAAACCGTGAAGCAGTGGAAATGTACAAAGAGATCAGGCGGGCCGGAGTACTGGATCATACCATTTTAGTATTTGGTCAGATGAATGAGCCACCTGGGGCTAGAGCGAGAGTAGCACATACAGCACTGACTATGGCAGAATATTTTCGTGATCATAAGCGAAGGGATGTATTATTGCTTATTGATAACATTTACCGCTTCGTTCAGGCGGGTTCTGAAGTATCCGGATTGATGGGAAAAATCAATTCCCGACTGGGTTATCAGCCTACACTGGGGAGTGAGCTGGCCGAACTGGAAGAACGAATATGCAGTACGGAAAATGGGGCTATTACATCCGTTCAGGCAGTATATGTTCCTGCTGATGATTTTAATGACCCGGCTGTTACGCACACCTTTTCTCATCTATCCGCATTCATTGTCTTGTCAAGAGAGAGAGCTAATCAGGGCTTATACCCGGCCATTGACCTTTTGAAATCAGGCTCTAAGATGTTGTCAATGCATATAGTAGGAAGAAGGCATTATGTTATAGCACAAAGAGTTAAGGAAATGTTATCACAATATAGTGAGCTAAAGGATATTATTTCGATGCTTGGCCTTGAAGAATTATCCAGGGACGACAGACTGGTTGTAAATCGAGCCAGAAAACTGGAGAGATTTTTGACACAGCCTTTTGGGGTAACTCAGCAATTCACTGGAGTGGAAGGAGGTCCGGTAAGTCTGGAAGAAACGATCAATGGATGTGAAAGGATCATTGCCGGGGACTTTGATGACCTGCCGGAAAGAAAGTTATATATGATCGGTGCGATCGAAAGAGATATCTATGAAAAGGTATAATAAAATAAGGCTGAGAGTCTCAGAGCCAACCGGCATTTTGCTTGAGTCGGAAGCGGATAAGATTATAGCAGAATCTGTCGAGGGCTATTTCTGCTTAAAACCAAATCATGTGGATATGACCACTATTCTTGACGCTGGTTTAGTTGCTTATTCAAATAACGGAGAGGAGTCCTACCTGGCCACTGATGAAGGGCTTCTGGTGAAGTGCGGTAATGAGGTGAATATCGCGGTGCTCCATGCAGTGCCGGGTAATAACCTTGAAATGCTCCATAGGGTTATTCGTAAGCGATACAAGCTGGATGAAATGGAAGAAAACGAAGCTATGGTATCCTTTAATAAACTTGAAGCAGACCTGATTAACAGATTTTTGGAACTTCAGAAAGAATCAGGAGGTCATTTTTAATGCTGAAAACGGAGAATCATAAAACTGAAATTGCGGATAAAGTGAGACGGAAGTCAGAACGAAGATTACGCGCAAAATCTGAGAATAAGAAAGGTCTTATGTTCGGGCTGGGGATGTTTGGATTAGTGGGGTGGTCTGTTTCAGTACCCGCCATCCTGGGGTTGATGCTGGGGATATGGATCGATACGGCCTATCCGTCTGCATACTCGTGGACATTGATGCTGCTTACCGCCGGAATAATTACAGGTTGCCTGAATGCATGGTACTGGGTCTTAAAAGAAAGTGGAGGTAGATAAATGGAATTAATGTTGGTCGTTTTCTCAATTATATCCGGCCTGTTAACCGGACTGGTTTATTTTGGAGGTCTATGGTATACCGTCCGTATCCTGCCTTCTGCAACCATACCCCACGGAGTATTGATACTGAGTATGGCATTGAGGCTCTCGGTAGCTTTGCTGGCGTTTTTTATGCTTCTGAAGCTGAACTGGTCTTATCTTCTGATCGCCTTATTATCATTTCTGCTCGTACGACAAGTAATGATTTATATAATGGATCATTCGAATATGAATACACATAAAACCTGAGGGCGCCAATGGAACTCAACATTGACGATATCATATTCTGGGAATCCGGCTTCTTTAAAGTCAATGCAACACTATTGAACTCATGGGTGCTCATTTTTTCTTTATGTATCGGAGCGATAATAATTAACAGGAAACTTCAGGCAGGAATTAATATCGGCAGGGCTCAGGCTATGATGGAGGCCTTTATTGTTTATGTACTGGAGCAGATTGAACTCGAAACTAATATACGGCCGACCCGGTATCTTCCATTTATCGCAACACTTTTTTTATATATAGTTTCGGCTAACCTGTTGAGTGTCATACCTATATTTTATTCACCTACAGCATCACTATCAACGGCATCCGCTCTTGCTTTGTGTGTATTTATGGCTGTTCCGATATTCGGGATCACTCAGACCGGTTTTAAGAATTACATGAGGAAGTATATACGGCCTACTCCTTTAATGCTCCCCTTTAATATCATCGGCGAGCTTTCCAGGACACTTGCTCTGGCAATACGCTTATTCGGTAATGTTATGTCCGGCAGCCTGATCATCGCGATACTTTTAAGTATCAGTCCCTTGTTCTTTCCGGTGATCATGCAGGCATTCGGAATATTGGTAGGAGTAATTCAGGCGTATGTATTCTCAGTATTGGCGCTGGTATACATAATTTCGGCGGTATCGGTACAATCTGATAATGTTGAATTACAAGAGGTAAATCATAATCAAAATCCGGAGGATAATAATGGATAGCATAGGATTAATTGGAATGATATCGATCATAGTAGCTGGTCTGACGATCTCGATCGGTTCGATAGCTCCCGCACTCGGTGAAGGAAGGGCTGTTTCAAAAGCTTTATCCTCCATTGCTCAGCAACCAGACGAAACGCCGAGTATAACCAGAACACTATTTGTAGGACTGGCAATGATAGAGTCAACTGCGATCTATTGCTTTGTGATCGCTCTAATCATTTTATTCGCGAATCCTTTCTGGGATTTCGTGAAAGGAGTCGGATAATTGAATATCGATTGGTTCACATTTATAGCTCAGATACTGAACTTCCTGATCCTTCTGTACCTGTTAAGAAGGTTCTTATACAAACCCCTCTTATCCATTATGGATGACAGGGAAGAGAAGATCAAACTCAGAATGGAGGAAGCTGATCGGGAATATCAAACCGCTCAGGAAAAGGTAGATAAATACGACCGGATGCTTCGGGACTTCGAATCCAACGTAGATAGAATGGGAAAAGAGGCTGTAAAAGAGACGGAAGAATTTCGGGAGGATTTGTATAAAAAAGTCAGGGCAGAAGTTGGTCAGTCACAAAAAAACTGGGAGCAATCATTGGAAGATCAGAAGGAAGTATTTCTTTCAGAATTATACAGGCAAACAGCATCGGGGATAGTTGACCTTATGGGGAGCCTTATTAAAGATCTGTCTCATAAAGAACTGGATGACCTGGTAGTGGGAAAATTCCTCGAGCAGATCAGATCAATGAAGCAGCATGATGGTTCAATGGCATTCCATGCAGCTTTAGAGTCCGGCGAAGGACAGATCACGGTAATAAGTAGCTTTCAGTTAGATAAATCGGTACAGGAAAAGATCATCGACTCTCTTAAATATATCCTGACAGAAGAGATCAACATTCAATTCAAGCGGTCTTCTATACTGGGATATGGAATTGAGATGAGGGCAAATGGCTGGAAGATAGGCTGGAGTACAGCTGGGTTTATGGTCAATCTCAAGAAAAGAGCAGAAGAAGTGTTCGAAAACAACGTTGCCCATAATTACATTGCTGACAGTCGATTAAAAAATTTAGTTAATGATTAAATTAGATCCTGATATTATCGTCAAAAATGTATTTAATGCACTCAGAGCTAAAATAGAAGATAGCAGGGATACAGGTGTGCGCGAATATGGGATTGTAGAGTCCTTGGGCGAAGGTATAGCGCAGGTTAAAGGACTGCCGGGAGTGGAGTGCGATGAGCTGGTTGAATTCAGCGATGGATCTGCAGGACTGATCTATAATCTGGATAAAGATGAGATTGGGGTGATATTGCTGGGAGATGAGCGAAATATCGAGGCAGGTGAGGAAGTAAGAAGAACGCACAAAACTATGGGTGTACCGGTAGGACGAAGTTTTATTGGAAGAGTGATCGATCCTTTAGGGAAGCCTCTGGATGGTAAAGGAAATATAAAAGCAGATGAATATTATGAAATTGAAAGACCTTCTCCGGGAATTTTAGTACGAGAATCAGTCAATGAACCGCTTCATACCGGTATTAAGATCATTGATGCTTTGATTCCTATAGGGCGTGGTCAGAGAGAATTGATACTCGGTGATCGCCAGACCGGTAAAACCGCTGTAGCAGTGGACACCATCATAAATCAAAAGAATGGAGATGTAATTTGTATATACTGTGCCATAGGAAAGCAGAGGGCTGAGGTGAATCGCGTTATCGCAGACCTTGAAAAGTTTGGTGCACTTGAATATAGCGTGATCGTTTCTGCAACATGCAGTACACCTGCCGGAATTCAGTATATATCTCCTTATGCTGCAATGAGTTTGGCTGAATACTTTATGGAGCAGGGAAATGATGTACTGATCATTTTTGATGATCTGACCTGGCATGCCAGGGCCTACAGAGAACTTGCACTATTATTAAGGAGGCCACCGGGCAGGGAAGCTTACCCCGGTGATATCTTTTATATTCATGCCCGGCTGCTGGAGAGATCTCTGAACCGGAAAAAAGAGTTTGGGGGTGGGAGTATCACTGCATTACCTATAATTGAGACACAATCACAGGATATGTCTGCTTTCATTCCAACCAATTTGATATCTATAACTGATGGCCAAATATACCTCTCACCAGCACTTTTCCAGAAGGATATTCTTCCGGCGATTGATGCGGGGAAGTCAGTTTCAAGGGTGGGTGGAGCTGCACAGCAAAAGGTTTACAGGATATTTTCGGGAAAGCTCCGTCTTTTCTATTCTCAGTTTGAAGAACTTGAATCTTTTTCCCGTTTCAGCTCAAGACTTGATGATGATACTCTTAAAGAGCTTGAGCGGGGGAAAAGAGTCAGGGAGGTATTGAAGCAGAGGCAGTTTGAGACTATGCCGCTGGAAGATCAGATCATAGTTCTTTGTGCTGTTACTTATGGTTTATTGCAGCATATACAACTTCAGCATATCGAAAGTATTTGCAATTATCTGGCCGGGTGTGATCATTCCAAGCTGAATCTTCTAAAAGATCAGATCAGGTTAAAGGGTGAACTAACAGAAGATGAAACTTCAGATCTGGAATCTTATCTGAAGCTGATGATAACGGATTATGAAGAACGACATCCGGAGCAAACAGTCAATGTTTGATTATCTATGAATGATCAGGAATTCTATAAGAAAAAAATTCATAGTGCTGAAGAGCTGCACTCTATCGTCAGAAGCATGAAAGTGCTGTCCAGTGTGAGCATCCGGCAGTTTGAAAATGCAGTAATATCACTCGATAACTACTTTAAAACCATTGAACATGCGTTTCAGGTGATGTTGATAAACAGCTGTACTCATCTTTCCGGAGACGAATTCATGGATACGAATACTCAAACGGGTGTCTTGATTTTTGGGTCCGGCCATGGTCTGTGTGGTGCTTTCGATGAACAGATCAATCACTATATTGAACAGAAGATCACTTCCAATCAATTAATGGATTGCAGATTTATTGTTACAGGCCGCAGGCTTGGAGCTATGTTTGAAAGGGGATATAAAACCGACAACATTCTCGAAATGCCGGGAAGTGTGGAAGGCATTGGAGATGTGGTATATCGGCTTATAGCTGATATCGAACAATGGAGATCGGTTTATAAGCTGAACAGGATTCTGCTGGTTAATCATCATCCAACCGGAAAAGGGACTTACAGCCCAAGGTTACAACAATTGTTTCCGCTCAATGAACCATGGTTAATGCATATAAGGGATCGGGACTGGCCGACCAATAACCTGCCGCAAATGATGACAGACCCTCTCCGTTTTTTTCCTAATATCATACGCCAGTATATCTGGATCTCGTTATTCAGATCAATATCAGAATCGCTCGCATCGGAGCATATAAGCAGACTTAGTTCAATGACCCTGGCTGAAAAAAAGATCGCTGAAAAAGTACATGAACTCAAAAGCAAATACAGCCATGCAAGGCATGCTGCTATCACAGACGAACTACTGGATATACTTTCCGGATATATTGCGGTTACTGAAAATGAGCCGGCCGGTTAGGTCCACCGACCGGCATCCACAACTCAATCAAAGATCATGTCTATTTTATCGATAATCCCTTGGAATGCTTCTTCCTGAGTTTCACCATTGGTGCTTATGATCTTAGCTGATTCATTCTTTACCGTAATACTGAATCCGTCCCAATCCTGATGGATCTCGCTGATATGAAATCCCCGATATCCATTTTCCTTTAAGAGGCGGATACGTTCATTAAAAATGACACCTCTGTCTTCATCATAAACTGACATAATATTGGGATTGAATTAATATTGATCACCGATTTCATTTAGTCCCAGCTTTTTTGCCTCAAGACTATACCTGGTATGGGGTACAATTTTTAGTCTTTCTTCAGGTATTGCTTTACCGGTTGCCAAACAAATACCGTAAGAACCGTTTTTGATTCGTTCTAAGGCGGCATCGATCTGTTTGATATAAGAGCGGGTGCGTTCCTGCAGCTTGTAATTAAGTTGTCGTTCTTCTGCATCTGCACTTATATCGTCAAGCTGTGCAGAAGTAGCCGATGAATATTCATCCTCATCAGCACTTATATCAGCCATACTTTCGTTAAGTTTTTCAATTTCATGCACCGCTTCTTCTCTTTTATCAAGGAGCAGGTTTTTGAAGTAAATAAGCTGATCTTCAGAAAACGGGGTGGGTAGTTTCTGTAATTTTTCCATAGGTCCCTCAATTTATTTTGACCTTATATGCTTAATAGTAATTTCAGAGTATTTGTGATAGCCTTGTACTCCTAAAATTACTGTAGTGATTAATATTACAATAAATGAGCCCGCTCAATGAGTCTGTATTGTAATACATTCGCTGTCGGCAGTTGTAGGAATAACCTCTGCTTAAGGATGGCCTAAATGGCTATTTTTTATTTGGAAGAGTGTAATCTTCAAATACTTATCCAATAAATAAATAAGGGTTCATCATGATAAAAAGAATACTGGTTGCACTGGACCTTGATAATGATACACCAATAGCTATTCGTTATGCTATATCGCTGGCTGAACGATTTGATGCCTCGATATCCGGACTGGCGATCGTTGATACCGGTCATATTGATTCAACAGTAGGGGTAGGACCTATAGGAACGATGTATTATGCGCAACAACTGCATAACCATCTTACTGAAGAAGCAAGAACCCGGGCAGGCGAATTGCTGGAAACCTTTGAACAGCTTGTTTCTAAGTCGGGGGTAAAACATTCAGAACTCATGGAGGAAGGAGTGCCCTTTGAACGGATACAGGAAGACCTGAAGTTTCATGACCTTCTGATCATCGGAAGGGAAACGCATTTCTTTTATAACCGTCCAAGCAGAGATACCAACACGATTTCAAGGCTCGTTAAAAACAGTTCCGGGCCCGTCCTGGTTGTTACCCCTGATTACCTTCATATTGATCACGTAATAGTAACTCATGATGGAAGTGTAGCGGCATCCCGGGCATTGCAGTGGCTGGTACAGCTACAGCCTTTTGGTAATGACATTACCATAGATATTCTTAATGTGTGCGAAGGAAAAAATTCCCAGGCCGAGGAGCAAAGCAGATTGATTATGCATCTTACATCAGATTATCTCAGGCATCACGGATATGAGCGGATCAGTCAGGTTTCATTACCTAAAGGTAATACAGGGGAAGTAATCCTGGAGTATATTCAAAAGTCGGGTGCTAATCTGATAACACTAGGGGCTCATTCGATGGCTGCTATCCGCAGAATCACTTTTGGTTCTACCACTCATAAGCTGGTTATGGAAAGTCCTATTCCTTTGTTACTGAGCAGCTGATCCTAAATCCTTTCAATTTGGAGGACAGATGAACCAGATAGAACGGGATAATACTCGGTTATCTGAAAGTGAAGGAGAGATTAAGGTATGGCACCGACCGGTCGATTCTTTATTGGATATTTATGGTAGTAATGCTGAAAAAGGGCTTAGCTTTAAGGAGGTAGCTTTTAGAAAAAAGAAATTTGGCCCGAATTCTATTCAGAAGCATCAGCCAAAAAGCCTGTTCAGCATAGCCATTGATCAGCTCAAAAGTCTTATTGTGTTGCTTCTAGCAGTCGCAGCCCTTATTTCATTCCTTTATCAGGACCGGCTTGAAGCCTGGTCTATAATCATTGTCATTTTGATAAATTCCATGATCGGTTTTTTCACCGAATTAAGAGCCGTTCGGTCAATGGAGGCTCTTTTTAAGCTGGGGGTTGTGGCAACAAGGGTTTTGAGGGAGGGTAAATTCATCGAAATTAACGCAGAAGAACTGGTGCCGGGTGATATTGTCTATTATGAAGCCGGTGATGTCATTACTGCAGATGTTAGGATACTGGAAGGATCTGGAATACAGGCTGATGAATCAGCTCTTACCGGAGAAAGCATGCCGGTTGATAAAGCCCCTGATTCAGTAGAAGCAGGCACTATACTTGCAGAGCGTTCCTGTATGCTTTATAAGGGCACCTCATTAGCCAGAGGAACCGTTCTGGCTTTAGTTACAGCAACCGGATCTGATACAGAGTTGGGATCTATCTCTGCACTCATGAGCGAAACTTCACAGGATAAAACACCTCTGGAAGACCGTTTGGATAAGCTGGGATACCGGCTAATTATTTTCACCCTGATGATAGCTATTGCGGTAACCTTACTTGGTATTATAGGGGGTAAATCAGTAGTGCTTATGGTTGAAACAGGAATTGCCCTTGCAGTGGCCAGTATTCCGGAGGGTTTGCCAATTGTGGCTACTATAGCATTGGCCCGCGGGATGAGAATAATGGCGAAAAAAAATGCGCTGATCAATCGGTTGTCCTCTGTTGAAACTCTTGGTACAACCGAGGTCATATTCACGGATAAAACGGGTACCCTTACAGAAAATAAGATGACCGTTTCAACGCTGATCCTGGCATGTGATCCAATTAAGAATGGCAGAGTAGATAAATCCTCACTTCTTGAAATAAAGATCACGGATATGGTAAAGGATCCGGACCCGGGAATAGATAGAATAATGGAGATCAGTAGTTTATGTAATAATGCGATCTATAATGAGGATGAGGATAAATATTCAGGTGATCCGTTGGAGATAGCATTGATCCTGATGACTGAAGAGACGGGATATCACTGGAAAGAAATACAAAGCAAATATCCTGAAATAAGAGAAGATGCGTTTGACCCGGAAGTCCGGATGATGGCAGTCTGGAATAAGATCGGAATGGACAAAAGTATGGTATCTGTCAAAGGTGCTCCGGATGTGGTTCTTAATCATTGTACAAAGATCTACATTCAGGGAAGAAGCAGAGATCTGAGTGATAAGATGAGAGACAAAGTTTTAGATATGAATACTAAGTATGCTTCGGAGGGTTTCAGGATGCTGGCGCTCGCATTTCGAGAATCAACAGCGCCTGATGAAAATAGTTATCACGACCTGACACTTGCAGGAATTGCCGCATTGATAGATCCGCCAAGAAAAGACATAAAAGAATCCATCCAAGAATGTGCGAGAGCAGGAATTGACATTATTATGTTGACGGGAGATCATGCAAATACCGCTGCTTATATTGCTCATGAAGTAGGTTTGAATGGCCGGGACCCGTTAAGTGTGACGGAGGGGCAGACACTTATGAATGAGGATCTGAACAGGCCGGGACCTGCACAGGATGAATTAATAAAAGATACTAGAATATTCGCCAGGATCAGTCCCCGGCAAAAAATGGATCTTATAGATCTCTATCAGAAACAAGGATTGGTAGTAGCTATGACCGGGGATGGTGTAAATGATGCGCCTGCTCTAAAAAGGTCTGATATTGGTATAGCCATGGGAGAGAGAGGCACCCAGGTGGCTAAAGAAGCTGCAGATATGGTTCTGCTGGATGATTCTTTTAAAACAATTGTGTCTGCAATCAGGCAGGGCAGGATCATATTTCAGAATATTCAGAAATTTATTTACTACCTGCTTTCCTGTAATGTAAGTGAAGTTCTGGTAGTTGGAATCGCAGCCTCTATTGGTTCTGCACTGCCGCTGCTTCCGCTGCAGATCTTGTTTTTAAATCTAGTTACAGATGTATTTCCGGCGCTGGCACTGGGTATGGGAGAAGGAGGGGATGATGTTATGAAAGACAAACCCCGAAGTGAAAAAGAGACTATTCTGACAGAACAACACTGGCTTGGAATAGGACTATACGGATTACTCATTTCAGTATGTGTTCTGGGTACATTCTATATCAGCATTCATACATTAGGTTTACCGCTTAAACAGGCAATTTCCTTGTCATTCCTAAGTCTAGCGTTTGCACAGCTTTGGCATGTCTTTAATATGAGAAATTACCGGTCAGGAATATTCAGGAACTCTATTACCGCCAACTTATATGTTTGGGGTGCTCTAATTCTGTGTATAATAATGATATTAACAGCTCTTTATGTTCCCTTGATCAGGCAAGTCATGAATCTGGCCATACCGGAAGCTTCGCATTGGGCACTTAGTCTGGGAATGAGCTTAATACCCCTAGTGGCTGGTCAGATCTATTTGTATTTGAGAAAGATAAAAGAACAGGGAAATGAAAAAGCCATTGCCTGAGCAATGGCTTATTTTAAATAAAAAAAGTACCGGAGCACACTGCAAAATGCTTTTTGATGTAAAAGACAAAATACAGGAGTCAGCGGATTTCCTGACTGGCCTTCAATCATACCGTAGTATTCATGATGACATGTACTCTATATACTGGCATGTTTTCATTTGGACCTGAACACATTTCTGAAGCTCCTTTTCAAGAACCACTAAAACAGATCTGAGGTGTACTATAGAGATCTGAATCAATCAGTAAGCCCATAAGGTCTTGCTGTTCACCTGTGTTCTATTCCTCAGCATGTCAAATATCTAGTTCAATTATAAGTAGTGTACGTGCAAAAAAAATCAGGGTGTTCGCTAATGAACTTGTAAGGTTTTCTCTGATCATAGATCCAGGATAAAAAAAGCTATGCAGGTAGCATAGCTTAAAAAAAAGAGGCCGGAGCACACCGCCTCATGTTTTTGTTTAATCATAACCCGTTAGTCAGCGGACTTTCTGACTATTCATTATCAGTACCATAGTACCATAGTACCATAGTACCTGTAATGAAATGTGCCCTGATAGTGGCATGTGATGTTCGGACCTGATCACTTTTCATAAGTCTTTTTTATCAGACCCTGAAACAGATCAAAGGTGACTATGTTGATCTTTATCTGAATTTTGAACCCAAAGGTTCATATTGCATTTGTGTTCCATTCCTCAGCATGTCAAATATCTATAACAATAGTAATGTTGCAAAGGATGATAAAATTCAGGGTAAGGCCTTAGAAATGTGTAGGACAAATTTGATGGGCAAATAACAGACAGAAATAAACCAACCGGAGGTTGGCCCTTAAATAAAAAAATGCCGGGATACATTACATTGCTCTTTTGATGTGAAAGAAACAGTATAATAACCAGCGGACTTCCTGGCTGATCAACATCCGTGCCGTAGCACATCTGGTGACTGTATCCAAGTTATTTAAATGTTATCTGACCGGAATACTTCCATCATGACTTTTGAAGGTCTGTGGCGGCACCGGTTAATTATTGTGCCTTGCTGAAACCTACCATCCTAAGGAAAATAGGTCTGGTTGTATTCAATTCATTACCATATCAAATAACTAGAAGCATTATAACCAGGGCTAAGATTTTTGTATGCAGGGGTATTCATCAGAAGAGTGTAGGGATTTGCACTAATTTCATTTTCGACGTGGTTTTCCGTCAAACTGCTCCCAGACCACCAGCAAGGCAGGCAGTAATAATAGTGCGGCAAGCAGTGTCAAAAGGATCCCGGAGATTGCCATTTCTCCAATGGATGACATACCCGGATGAATTGAAAATAAGAGTCCCCCGAATCCGACAGAAGTAGTCAGAGCACTGATGCTGATGTGTTCACCGGTTGATCTGAGAACAGCTCCAATACTTCCTTTGCCTTCCTCAAGATAGCGATGAACCATATGTATCCCGCTATCATCTCCGATTCCCAATATGGTCGGGAGAACCACCAGATTATAAAAATTGAGTTTCCAGTTCATGATACTCATCCACCCGAAAAGCCATAAAAAGCTAAACAGAAGTGGAAGTAAAGCAAGTATCACCCAGCGAATCTTACCCAGTATGATGAGCTTGAAAATAATTACCACAGAAATGGTTAGTATGACCATATATGGAGCTTCACTGATCATAAGCTGCAGCATGTCAGAAGCAACGATGGATGTAGAAGCAGCATAAAATGATGAGGAGGGACCTAAAGAAACAACCCCCACATCATCAGCAAAATTGATCGAGTTTTTACCATCAGAAAGTCCTACCGACGGATAAATAATAACTAAGTTTCCGATCTCTCCGTTATTCGAAGTAAAGGGTTTCTTAATAAAATCCGGAACGGAGGTTATCGGGATAGGAGATAGGGTGGAAGAAGCTCTTCTGAGTTTTTGAAGCTGTTCATCATCCCGGTTTTCCAGGAATGGATCATTCAATAATGATCTGATCTTTGTAATGCGTTTGAGTTTTGATGAGGCCCATTCAGTATTTTGGGAGTATCGGTCCTGAAATAATTCAATACGGTCAACCGTAGGACTAAGGCTGTCAGATTCGACCCTTTCACGTAATATTTCCGCTACTTTAATGGCCTGATCCGGGTGATCGGTTATGATGTATGCCGGATTGCGATTCTTTCGGTCACTGTAAGCTTGCCTGACTGAGCTGTTTAGTTCATGATACCTTTCATACTCAGGTTCAAGTTTTCCAAAATCATATTCAAACTCCAGATCTTTAAGCACGAATACGGAATAGAGGGTTAAAACCAGTCCCGTAATAAGGATAACAGGCGCCATTCTTTTGATCCGGTTATTATTAGGGGTCTTGTTATTTGCTAATCGGGCTTCCGGAAGCACATTCATATTAATAAACCCGGAACGGTCAAAAATAACCAGCAAGGCAGGCAGGAATATCAGGTAAGAAAGAATGGAAAAAATGATCCCGGTTCCTGCGATCATTCCAAATTCACTGAAGCCTTTGAATTCCCCGATCATCAGAATATAAAACGCAGCAGAGGTAGTAATGCCAACAACCAGAACAGCTTCACCTGTGGCTGTAAATGAGATCTTTATGGCTTCTTCCACAGAATAACCCTTTCCTCTTTCTTCAGAATATCGGGCAAAAAGATGAATACCGAAATCCAGCCCCATTCCAAACAGGAGTAGTCCGAGCGTTGAGGTCATTATGTTGAGATTACCTATAAACAGGTAAGCAGCTCCGAAGGTCCAGCAAAGAGATAAGATCAGAGGGATACCGATGATAAATGCAATTGAAGGAGCCCTTATCAATTCATTAAAAAGAACCTTTTTGTTGAAGTGATTACCTGTACTGATATGATAACTTTTATAAAGGAAATAGATTACAACGACCATTAAAAGCATAAGTACACCGGCACCAAATGACTCAGTAACATCTTCAGTAATCGTCTCTATCTCAATCAGCGTACGGATAAGTCTTCCTGCCAGGGTAATCTCCATGTCTGAATGAAATCGGTAGGGGCCTAAACTATCAACCAGTGTTTGTAACTCTTCATAAACATTGCTTACAAATTCGAGATCGGTCTGGGACCCGTTAGCATAAAACTTTATGACGAGAATAGTAGAGTCCTCGGATAGCTCGTATTCCGATCCTATGAGTTCGTTATAAATGTCATTCAGTTCTTCTGCAATACTGTCTTGATTTGTCTCATCCTCATCTTCCAGCTCAAAAAAGAAAGGGTTAGCTTCTTGTTTTGCATCAGCTATCTCATCTATAAGATAGTCTTCAAGTTTATCGAGCTCCTCCTGTGTTGCAAAATAGAGACCATTGTCTTTTAGAAATTCAACATTCTTTCGGTACTCAAATCTACTGAACCAATACGTTTCTTCATCAGGCATCTGGAGTTGCATAGCCTCTATAATCAATGTATCAGCAAAATGAAGATTGGCCTCAAAGGAGGGACTTTTAATAGCAACAGCAAGTTCACTTTCTGAGCCAACCTGATCTCTTAATTTGTAAAGAGCCTGAACGCTCGGATAATCCTGAGGAATGAGTTTCGCAATATCATTATCGATCCTGAGGTTTCGAGCCATAGCTAAACTCAATGCTGCGGCAAAGAAACTCAGGATCAATACTTTATAAGGGTGATCAATTACATACCTCAAAAGTGGATCCAGTAAATTGAAGAAGCGCTTGATCATCTTTCTCCATCTGGTTGGATAATACTAGACAGCCTTTTTTTCAGCACTGGATCTTCTGATTCTTATGATATAGTGGACAATGCTTCCAAGGCCATAGAAAATCAGAAGGATATTAAAGAGCCACCCTATATAAGGAAGATTGATCAGAATGCTTATCAGTATCATTCCGGCAAATAAGCCCCAGTAAAAATTCGAATTGTTTCCTTCTTTTTTAAAGATCTCAATGACTTTTACTCCTATTACCATTGCAACCAGTATATAACTCAGAAACAGAATGATGAGATATGTCAGTCCTAAAAGGATACCAAGTGGTATAGTAAGTATGAGTCCCAGCAACACTAAGATTAGTATGGGAATAAATATAAACGAAAGAAGACCGGTTCCTGTGTTTTTCCAGTAACTTTCACAGGCAAATTTATGCAGGTCTTTGGCAGAATCTGGAAATAACCAGAATAAGAGGATTCCGGTAAGCAAGATTGAAGCGAATACCCATAGCCTTACCAGCAAAAACTGCCAGATATTTTTTTCTTCAATACTTATGACCAGATCATCCGGGATCACCCCGAGATTTTCCTTGTAGACAGGTACCTCACTGTTTATAGTAGTGCTGTAGGCAGCATCATAGGCAGTACCAAAGGTGATATCCTTAGACCAGATCTCCGTATATTTACCGACTTTTCCGTCCAGCCGGATCTTATTACCACCAACTCGCAGCCATCCGTCAATTATTCCCCCCTCAAAACTGACATTTGATCCCATCAGTATGGCGTTTCCTTCTATATGGCCTTCGTTAGTGATGTGTATATTGCTGCCGAAGCTTAGCAGGTCGCCCCTGACCAAACCGTCGATTATAACAGTTTCCCCGGCTGTCACAAGCATGTCATTAACTTCACCCCGGAATGAGATATTACTGCCGGCAAGAAAAGCATCATCTTTAATGTTGCCCTCGAGGAAGATCTGCTCACCGGCTGCAAACAGATCATTATCGATAAAACCAGAAACCTCGATGAGGCTGCCGGCCAGCCAGGTATTTCCTGTCAGTGTATCATTTTCACTTATTCGGATACTCTCAGCGCTCTGATATTGTGTATTTTGAGCTGAAACTGCAGAGGTCAAAAATACAAAGCTGATTAGTGTAATGAGTGGTTTCATATTCCCCCTTGTTAAGTTGAACCATATTCCATCCTCTGATACGGTAAATCTTTTACTTAAGGGTATGTTTAAATACAGATTAATACCTTATTTCAAAAAGACTATGATCTGTAGTGAAGCTCTTACAGAAAATGTAGTAACATGCCTTACAAGACATTCGGCTGTATTAAAAAAACTAAATATCGTGAAATTTGGGATTGGCCAATATTATGGTGACCTTACGGATGCAATTTTAAGTTCAGGTATCGGTATTAGTAGTACAGTAATAGTAATTCCCTTCTTAGTTTTGTTTAATTAGATTTTTCACCTCATAGCCGATTTAAAGAAAATCGCACTCTGTGATTTTTCAACTGTACCTGTGAGCAATATTTATACACATTATTATGGAATACGGTAAAGTAAAATGGTTTGATGAACAAAAAGGTTTTGGTTTTATCTCACCAGACAACGGTGACAAAGATGTCTTTGTACACCGTAATAACATTGAAAACCTGGGTTATAACGCAGGTTTAGAAGATGGGGAAGAAGTTGAATTCTCCATTGAAGAAACACCAAAAGGACTTAGTGCTGTTGACGTATATCGTCTTGAGTGATAAGCTCTTTTAAGAAATTAAGGCCCGTACTTAACAGTATGGGCCTTTTTTATTTAACAAGATTAAGCCAAGAAGCGTATAGGCTTAAATTTACTTATGGAATTTTGTTCAGCAATACCCAGTAAAACCCGATATCTACAACCGCTTTTGAAAACCGTTTAAAGTCAACCGGTTTAACGATATAGCTGTTGACTCCCAGGTTATAACTCTCAATAATATCTTTTTCTTCATTTGAAGAGGTCAGCATAACAATGGGAAGATCGTGTAGGATCTCATCTTTTCGCACCTTTTTAAGTACTTCTAGCCCATTCACTTTGGGCATCTTCAAATCAAGGAGAACTACTTTTGGCTTATGGTTCTTTACATCCCTTCCGGCATATTTGCCTGTTCCAAATAAGAAATGGATTGCCTCTTCTCCGTCTTTGATGCGTAAAATGCTATTGGATACATTCCCTTTCTTTAATGCCCGTATTGCCAGTTCAGCATCCTCATCGTTATCTTCTACCAGAAGTATTTCAACATCGTTTATTCCCATAACGCAATAAATCTAAGTTATTGGTAGGGAAAAGTAAAATGTGCTTCCCTTACCGGGTTTACTTTTTGCCCACACTTTTCCGCCGTGTTTACTAATGATCCTCCGAACAATCGCCAGCCCGACTCCCGTTCCTGAAAACTCTGAATCGGGGTGCAATCTCTGAAACACCCCAAACATCTTATCATGATATTTCATATCAAACCCGACCCCGTTATCGGTAATACTATAAACCTGCATGTTTTCGTTCGTTTCAGAGCTTATTTTGATAAAAATATGATCTTTTTTTGAAGAGTATTTGAAGGCATTGGCAACAAGGTTAAAAAGAACTTGTTTCAATAAAGAGGGGTCTCCTTTAGCACCCGGCATCTCATCAACAGTTATTGTTGAATTGTAATTCGGATTTATTCCCTCAACTTCAGCGACTACAGATTGAAATAAATCATTCATATCCACAATGGATTTTGATAATTCTTTTCGGCCTAATCTCGAAAATGCCAGGATATCATCGATCAGCTGTCCCATTCTGAGCCCGTTATCTTTAATAATTTTAAGATATCTGAGGGCGTCTTCTTCGAGTTCAGGTCCGTATTCTTCTACCAGTATGTCTGCAAAGCTGTTTACGGATCGAAGAGGGGCTCTGAGGTCATGTGAAACCGAATAGGAAAAAGATTCAAGTTCTTTTACAGCCTGGTCAAGTTCAAGAGTACGCATTTTTACACGTTCTTCAAGTACTTCATTCAGGTTTTCCAGTTTAGCCTGATATTCTGCTTGTTCAGTAACATCTATGGTAAACATCATGATCCCGCCAACTTCATCGGCTTTTTCATACCAGGGTATTATTTTCCAGTTTATCCATTGTTCAGAACCATCTTTACGAATAAAAAGATCTTTATCCCGTGAATGTGACTCACCTTTCAGAGCTCTTTGATGCAATTTCACCCAGTCTTCCCGTCTGGAAATTTCAGGAAAAACATCATAATGACTTTTACCGGTGACATCTTTCTCTTCGATCTCGTAATCCTGATACCAGGTATTACTTACGGTTATATATCTCAACTCCTTATCTAACATTGCAACCGCAACCGGAGCTACTTCCACGAACCTTCTAAGTTGTTTCTCCCTTAATTCAAGATCTCTTTCAAGGGTTTTCCTTTTTGTGATATTACGTCCCTCAGGAACGATATAGATCACTTTCCCCTGATCATTAAAGATCGGTGATAATGAGAAATCAATGGTTATAACTTGATGGTCTTTACCAACCACGTCAACGTCATAACGGACAAATTCTCCATCGGAAGCTTTGGCGATAGCTTCTATAAGCTGGTTTCTGATCTCCTCACTTAGTGACCACCATGGGGCATCAAAGAATTTCTTCCCGCGTACGTCATCGATCGTAAAACCACCAAAATCCAGCGCTGAGCGATTGGCATCGATGAGGGTGCCATCCGGTTCAATAAGTCCTATGAAATTATAAGTGCTGTTAAAAATACTCTCAAACTTGAGGGAAAGTTGATCCTTCTCCAGCTTGAATTTCTTTTCTTTGTTTACATCCATGAACAGGCCTCTTAGGCCAACGAGGTTTCCATTTTCATAGTATGGATAGCCCATGGTTCTGACCCATATCTCGTTTCCTTTGTGTGATATCAGCACACACTCCAGGTCATAGCTTTCCTCATTTTCGATACAATTGTTTACAGCTTTCTGTATAACAGGGCGATAATCTTCCCGATAAAAGTTGATAGCAGTTTCTATATTGATTTCTGAACCAATGGGAAGTTCATGGATCTCATATACAAGATCAGACCAGAATATTTTATTGTTTTCTAAATTTACCTGCCAGGTACCTATATGAGCATAACTCTGAGTCTGTTCAAGTATCTCACGGATCTCTTTACTGGACCGGACCTCTTTTTGCAGATTTAATTTCCGGGTCTTGGACTCATGTACATCAATGATCAGACCCACAATTTTTTTAGATCCGGAAGGGATATCTTCGGTATACTCACCGGTGGACCTGAACCAGCGATAATTGCCACTTTTAGTTTTGAGGCGAACATCGAAGGAAAAATTTTCACCCTTCAATATCTGTTCCTCGTAATTAAGCAAAAAACTCTCTTTGTCATCCGGATGTACCAGATCATCCATAAAATATTCCATTGACAGGGGAATCTGATCCTTATCATAACCCAGAAGTTTACTGAAATTTTCAGCCCAAAGTTCTTCGCCGGTTTCAGGATATATTGCCCAAACACCTGCATTGAGTGATTCTAAAGAGGTCTTAAATAACTTTTGCAGCGACTCTTTATCAAGATCATTGATGAATAACTTTGCACTTTCACCCATTTTCTTATCAGTTTAATATTTGCTATCCGATAAATTCGAGTGGGAGCCTCTTTCAGATTCCCGGAAGGTAAAATTAAGCAGGAACCTCCCCTCGGTATCTAATTCATAATCAGCGTGGATCTGATCCAGTAAGCTCAGAAGTAATTCCCACCCCATACTCCCTAAAGATTTGACTTCCTCCATATCAAAACCAGGGCCATTGTCACTGTATACAAATTCATAACCGCGCTCATTTGGTATTAACTTCAATTCAATGATGTTATTTGAATCTGAAAAGGCGTGTTTAATGGAATTCGTAAGTAACTCGTTGATGATTAAACCTAAAGGTACAGCCTGGTTGATGCTGATATATTTAGCAGATATATCAATGATAGTTTCCACGCTTTCTTTGCTGATTCCCGAGGATTTCAGAACAGAATTTACAAGGTTCTGATAATATTCATTTATATCGATCCGGTTGAAATTATCGGAATTATAAAGTTGCTCATGTACCATTGCGATCGAACGGATACGGTTCACAGCGTCCACAAGAGTAGCGGATTCTTCTGAAGTAAATTGCTGTATTTCGAGAATTCCCGAAACAATGGCCAGATTATTTTTTACCCGGTGATGAATCTCACCCAGAAGTGTTTCTTTCTCTTTTAGAGATTCCTGTATGCGGTTCTCTTTTTCTACCAGCTCCGTAATGTCATTTACAATAACCAGTATACTGTCAATCTCATTATTTTCATTAAAGATCGGACCGGTATTAATCTCAACTATTTTTTCATTTCCATTTTTATGGAAACGTTTAAGACGCATATTTGAGATGGTATCACCATTTTTGATCCTGTTGATGATGTCCCGGAATTCATCTTCCTGATGGTCACCAACAAAGGGGAGGAATTTGCCCATTACTTCTTCAGAAGTGTATCCAAAGATCTGTTCTGCGGCCGGATTCCAGAAATCAATGATCTTACCCTTCGCATCGATCAGATAGATGCCTACCTGAGATGAATTGATCAGAGCCCGAAGCTTAATATTGGATTCCATATAGGAACGCTCGGCCTTGATACGTTCAGTAATATCCAGGTGGGATCCTGCCAGTGTTTTTGGTGTACCGTCATTATTGGAATCAACGACGATAGCTCGGTCCAGGATCCATACATAGTCACCGTTCTTATGCCTGAGTCTTATGATGAGTTCGAATGATTGTTGCTTCTGTTCCTTTATCTTACGGTACTCTCCGGCCACTCGGTCATGATCATCCGGGTGAAGTATGGTGTAGAAATAATCTAAGGAAAACTCGATCTCACTCTTAGTATAACCGAGCATAGAATACCATTTTTCGTTAAAGAATGTGGATCCGGTTTCAATATCCATTTCCCAGATTCCTATCTCTGATCCGTCAACTGCCAGTTCATATAATGTTTTGGTTTTTGAAAGTTCTTCCTCGAGGATAAATCGTTCGGTAATATCCATATGGGTTCCAATTAAACGCACTACGTTACCCTCGCTGTCGAATTCAACCACTTTTCCGCGATCCAGTATCCGTTTCCACTTACCGGTCTTATCCTTAAGCCGGATAACGATATCTATCCTGTTCTCACCACCATTCTCAATTCTTTTGATCTCTTTTTCGGGCAGCTCTTTGTCATCAGGATGAAGAATACTTTGGAAGAATTCATAGTTGAATTCTATTTCGTCTGAATCATAACCAAGCATTTTCCACCAGTTAGAATTGGTGAAGTTTTCACCGGTTTTAAGATTTAGATCCCAGATTCCCAGATCTGCACCATTGATCGCAGCATCAAGTCTTTGTTCACTCTCAATGAGAAGTTTTTCTTTGATACGATCATTGGTGATATCCATGACCGAACCTGCCATTCCCGGAACACCATCCTCATTCTCGATGTACCGGTTGAAGATCTTGATATATTTTCGGGTTCCATCTTCAAAGTGGAGGGTGGATATGTGCTCATGAGACCGCTTTTCAGATAAACATTGTTTCATGAGCTCTTCATGTATCTCAAGTTCTTCCTCAGAGAAAAACTTAGACTGCTCGGAAGGTGAGGGGACCTCCTCATCAGGCCCCACATTAAAAATATTTCGAAGTTCCTCAGACCATATCATTTTATCCAGCTCGGGATAGTATTCATAATAACCGAGTTTAGCTATCTTCTGTGACTGTGATAGCTTGACATTAGTTCGCTTTAACTTTGATTCCATCTCCTTTAACTCAGAAATGTCAAATGCCAGCGTATCCCAGGCTTCTGATTCTGTTGATTCAACCGGCCTGCTTACCACCCGAATCCATTTTACGGTGCCGTCCGGGTTGATGACCCGGAAAACTTCGGAGAATTCAACCCTGTTTTTGCGTGAATATAATGATGCATTTGCTACTCTTTCTGCATCTTCCGGATGGATCTGACTCCATATGAGATCCGGATTTTGTATCACATCCTCCGGACTTACTGCGTAGATATCCTTTACCCCTTTATTGGCAAATACGATTTCATCCTGTCCTTCAGAACGAAAAATATATCTGGTAACCGCACCGGTTACATTGTCGGTTATATTTTTTAGTAGTTCTCTGCTTTCTTGTATCTGATATTCGTTCATTACTCTGTCTGTAATGTCCTGAGTAATTCCTTTCAGCGCTATCAGATCACCATTATGGTCTGTTACAGGAATCCCAAGGGCTCTTACATACTTCTGAGAGCTGCCGTTGTCCAGTAGTTGAAGATCTATTTCAAATGATTCCCTGTTATTGATCGCATTCAGAATATTATTACGTAGTTTTTCTCTGCTTTCAGGAGCATAGAGGTTCCATAGATCTGAAAGGTCGGTGAGTTCCTGGTCTTTCTCGATATTGTAGACTTTGATCAACGAATCGGAGTAAGAAAGTTTTTTATTTTTCAGGTCATATTCCCAATGCCCCAGTTTTCCCATCCGTTGAGAATCCTTGAGCCTCTCGAGGTTTTCCTGAAGTGTAAATTCAGCTTTTTTTCTGGCTGTGATCTCTTCAAGTATGCAAACAAATTTTAACTGGGATTCTGTTTTATCAATAATGGGAGTGATGGTGAGCTTTACCCAGTAATTTTCCCCTTTTTTATTTTTATTCTGAATTTCTCTGGAAAAAGGGTTCTCAGAATCAAGAAGCTGATCGATTTCTTTGATAAGAGAATTTGATGTACCAGATTCCCGAAGTATATCATTTAAATGATATCCAATACATTCCGTTGATTTAAATCCAGTGAGAGAGAGGTATGCCTTGTTAACCCATTCCAGTTTACGATCCTCCTTTATGATCATTACACCGTTATGGGTATGGCTGGCAACCATAGAGAGCTTCCGAAGTTCAGCAGATTTCTCTTTAAGCTCCGACTGTAATCTGTATCTCTCAATTTCCCGGGATACCGAAGTATTGAGTTTTTTCAGGTTATCTTTGATTATGTAGTCATTTACTCCATGATCTACAATAAGGTTAACCGCTTCCTGCTCACCAATGAAACCTGATACAATGATAAATGGAATTTCCGGACTGAACTCTCTGGCAATTTCCAGTGCTTCAAGGCCGGAGAACGATCCCAGGTTATAGTCTGACAAAATAATATTCGGCTCAAATGACTGCAGCTCTTCCAGATAGGAATCACGATCATGACAATCCCTGATCTCGTAATCAAATGAAGCTTTCTTCAACTCATAAGAAAGAAGTTCAATGTCTTCCGGTCGGTCATCGAGAATAAGTATTCTAATTCCAGCCATATGATCGGTTAATAATTATTGCCAAAAACGATATATAATGAATATTAAGTTAACAGAGCGTTAAATAGCTTAAATTTAAAAGATTATAATTTGAATGATGTAAGCCCCTCATCAGTTCGGTTAAAAAATCTACAGAAAAAAATAATTAATTAATCGCATTCCTCTTTTGCCAGAAAATTCAAAACAAAAAATTCTCATAATTGCCGGGATTATATTGGTCTCTTTCAATCTTCGGCCGGCACTGGCATCGGTAGGGCCACTGATAACAGAGATCCGCAATGCTACGGGGCTGACAAGCTCTTTACTGGGTCTGTTAACCACTCTGCCTTTATTATGCTTCGGTATATTATCTACTATGACGCCCTGGTTTACCAGGAAAATCGGACTTGAGGGTACGGTTGCATTTGCTCTTTTATTGATAACCGGCGGATTGCTGATCAGAGTCCCCGGCACCGTTCCACATTTATATGCAGGCACATTTTTAATAGGGGTGGGAATTGCATTAGGGAATGTGCTTCTTCCGGGAATAGTTAAGAGAGACTTTGAAAAATACTCAGGTATCATGACCAGTATATATTCGAGTATGCTGGGCGTGGGAGCAGCAGTGGCTGCAGGAATTAGTTTTCCGCTGGCAATCAAAGCAGGCTTAGGATGGAGGTGGTCGCTGGGGATATGGTTCATCCCGGCTTTTCTGGCTTTCATTGTATGGATACCCCAACTAAAAAGAAATCGAAGATCTTCCCAATCTAAAAGCGTTTTCGCCGCTTTAAAACATTTAAGCGGATCAAAGATGGCCTGGAGTATTGCTCTCTTCATGGGCTTGCAATCATTTGCGTTTTATGTAATCCTGGCCTGGTTACCTGACATTCTGATCTCAGAGGGATTCAATGCCGGCAGGGCCGGCTGGTTACTCAGCGTATCACAGGCAGCCGGTGTGATTGGGTCATTCATTATTCCGGCAGTTGCTGAAAGGATGAAAAGTCAACGATCATTGGTTCTTGGCCTTTCTGTGCTGGAGGCTGTCAGCATTATCGGTCTGATGAATGGTACTGAATCGTTAGTATTGATTATGGTGATCTTAATAGGATTCAGTCTTGGGGGCAGCTTCGGACTGGCCTTGCTGTTTATAGTACTCAGAACTAATGATACCGAAACAACCACAGAGCTATCGGGAATGTCTCAGTCGGTCGGATACCTCTTAGCTGCATTCGGACCTATGATGATGGGAGCCTTTTATGATATATCCGGCAGCTGGACGATTCCCTTAGCTATGCTATTATTCATTGTAATGTTGAAGTGTTTTTTTGGCATTTACGCCGGAAATGATCAGAAGATTGATAGAAATAACCAACAGTAAGATTAACTCAGTCATAGCAATCGGATTAGGTTAATTACATGTAATAGATACTGGTGTTGACCGTACCCTCATAAGATCCTCGGGTTAATTCAGCAAGAGCGTCGGAGTCAGCAGGCCGGAGATATACATTATTCCTGCTCTCTTTGCTGTCATATTTCTTTTCTGCAGAAAGTCTCAGCCTGATTGATTCACCATATTCATTTTTTAATTCCGGAATACCGGCGAGTTGTACCTCAAAATCTACCCCCTCCAGGGCCCGGATAGCAAACAGGCCGTCTTTTTGTTGTTGAAGGCGGTCGTCCTTAACTACGATTTGCAGAGGCTGCACAGACTCGACAGTAGTTCCGGAAATTACTTCCACCTGGACTTCCATTGTGGCACTTGAGAAACTGTTTTGAGCCAGAAGTCCGGTATAGAACAGGGAGACAAATAATGTAAATGCTATTTTCTTCATTGGCTTGTGAATTGGTCTGTAACGCATCTACATTATATTAAATTTCTCTAATATTAGAAAATATTAATATTATGCTTGAACTCATTCATTATTAAAAAAGCATTCTTAGGGGTAAATAAGGCCTGTTTTTAACAATAATTAGAAATAATGGGAGGGTGCGTTTTGTTACGGATAGGGGCTTGATAAGACTTTTTCTTAAGAAGAAACCGGCTGTAATTAATGGGGCCGGATAAAGAAAACCGGTTAAGTATGTAATCGGTATTGAATCAGGGTCATTATATGTGTACCCTCAATTTTAATCATCATAATCAGATCCAAATGAGAACAATATTATTTTTGAGCTTAATGATTCTAAGTTCTGCTCAGATCCTGAATGCGCAAAACAGAACAGAAGAGGAGAATATCAGGTCAGCGATTGAAAAGATGTTCGATGGAATGAGAGACAGCGATAGTTCAGCTGTGCATTCTGTTTTTGCTCAGGAAGCTATATTAAATACCATTGCGACCGATGAAAGCGGTAAAACAATCGTGAGGAAGGTGGACCTGAAGTCATTTTTGAATGCAGTTGGTGCAGAAAAACCTGAGATATGGGATGAGAGGATCCACCAATATGATATTCGCATAGATGGTCCGCTTGCTTCAGTATTTACTCCGTACTCTTTCTACAGGGGAGAAGAGTTCTCTCATTGCGGTACCAATTCATTCCAGATGGTCAAGGTATCTGGTGAGTGGAAAATATTTTATCTGATCGATACGCGCAGACAACAGGGTTGTAGTAGTTGATCAGTAATTATCCTTATCAGTTTGTAGCAGCCGGTCTATGAGTTTTGCTTTGTTGGGATCACTGTAGATTCCAAATGAGATCGTAAGTATACCTTTTATACCATCCTCAGACTGAATTGCGTAAAGAGTAGATTCTGAACCTGGATCAGTACCCTTATCAAAGGTATAGCTCTCGACGATCCTAAGCTCATCAGCATTAAATTTACGGTCCAGATGGCTGCAATTCACCATTGTATTTCCCAGTTCGAATAAATGCGTGAATCCTTTTTCCTTCAGAGATTCTACTGCATCAGCCATATCGTGGTACATAATACCTCCGGTTTGGTTACCAACTTATAGATACAAAAAAAGCCGCATTATAGCGGCTTTTTTTGATGGATAATTAGATTATCCTTTATTTTTGATGTCCTGAATTTCCAGGCGGATTTCCTGGGCAAGTTTTTTCAGTGACTGAAGACCTTTACGCGCACGAGTACCGGCAGCCTTGTTACCTTTTTCGTAGAATTTTTCCATTTCATCAGATACTTCTTCTACGAGGTTTTTAATTTCGTCAACTCTGCTCATTAATATAGCTCCGTTAGTTTTTGATTGATTATAGGTTCTTTTATAAGAATCAGCGCTGATGATATAGAATCACGGTTACTGAATCAATAAAAAAGTACGGATCCTGTCAAATAATCAGTCTTTAAGCTAATTATTTCGGATAATGGATCCTTTTCTGATGTCCGGCCACTGCCCAAAACCGGAAGGAGATAGTAAATAAAAATTGGAAGGATAATTTCTGAATTCCGGAGGGATCATCTCAGTGATCTGATCTTCACTAAGGTCGCTAATGTTCAGATCTTTGATCCCTGATCCCATGAGTTCATCTTTTTCGCTCATGGAAAATATGACCGGATCGTGTTCTTTAAGTTCCTTTACCAAAAAACGGGTTAATTCAGGCAGGTCAATTTTCAGAGGTTCACCCTGATCATTTTCAATGAGATTTGATAATAGCAGAAAAGGAGTTTCAGGTAATTCCCGGTATCCCTTTTTATCAAAAATAAGTTCATTCTCAACTTTTCGGATAAGTCCCTTCTGGTAACCGTTCAATCCGATCGCTGAGACTCCCTGATCCGCAAATAAACCGATCAGCCTCCTGTTAAGGTCTCTGATCGCTCTAATTTCCGCATCTTCACGCATCATGCCGGTTTGGATAAGACGATCAGTGTATTCGCTGTCTCCATGTAGAATGATCCCTTTACGGGTCTTTTGCTGGGCCAGTGATCTGGCGAAAGAGGTTAGAAATATCGTATTCTCTAAATGTTGCCGGTCAAGTACTGCGATATAATTATTCACTATCCTTGTTGAGAAATGAGGTTTTAAAATTGAATGGGAGTAGATCAACAGTCAGGTGGGATGACCGCGTTCCGTCTGCATTAAACATATGGATGGAATTGAAGGGCAGATGTTCCAGGATCACTTGTCTGCAGGCACCACAAGGTGCACTAAATTCTCCTTTAAGTGTGCATACACTCATTTCGGCTGTTTTCAGGTGGGCGCCGCTTATGATAGCTTTCGAAAGAGCGATTCGCTCAGCACAAAGCCCCTTAGACCATTCGCTCACTTCGATATTCACACCTGAGTATAAATTGTTTTCTCCTGCCTTAATAATGCAGGAAACCGGAAAATCAGATTCAGTTACCACTGCATCCTCTAAAAGTTCTTCAAGACTTTTTATGCGGTCGTTGTTTTCACGGTAATCAGGTAATTCGGTTAAGGGTAATTCATCGGTGTACCTGATCTGCGCATTAAATTCTTTTTCCCAGAAATCTAACTGTTCAGGCTCATTATGTTCCTCTATAAAAAATATCTCAGGTATACTGCCGTCTGATAAACAAATACAACAGGCTGCCTGAATAGCGCTGATGGTCAAAGGAAAAGAGATGTTTTCAATTCTGCTACCGGTATAAACCTTTCCGTTGGTACCCTTTACGGCGCAGCATACTGCTTTGCCGGAATAGGGGACATAAGAACAGCTGTAACTTTCACTCCACTTCATTCTATGTTACTTGGTGTTGATTGCACTGAAGGCTTTATCAGCTACAGCTGCCCGAATACGGCTAATGAGTTTTCCGTATGACCGGTGAGGATAGGTGCGGTTTGTAAGTAATATGACGGTCATATTTTTTTCCCGGTCGATCCAGAGGCTGGTTCCAGTAAAGCCAAGGTGACCAAAAGTGTCTGTACTTGCCAGTTGTCCGGCAGTAGTAAACCCGTTGTTGCTTTTACGGTCAAAGCCATAACCACGTCCGCTGATCTCAGAGCGTCTTGAAGTAAATGAGCGTACAACTTCTGAGCTCAGATATCTTTTGCCTCCATAAACACCTTCATTCAGTATCATGGTACTGTATTTTGCAAGATCAGTAACCGATGCAAATAATCCGGCATGACCGGCGACTCCTCCAAGGTACCATGCACGCTCATCGTGAACTTCTCCTTTAACCAGTCCACGGTCATATACCGTGTCCATTTCAGTAGGCGGGATTCTGCTAAGCAGCCAACGGGCATTTTTAGCAGGATTGTAAAAGGCAGAATACATACCAATAGGAAAGTAGAATTCTTCTCGCAGATAGGTATCCAATGAAGATCCGGTAATTTCCTCTATGATAGTGGCCAGTAAGATCATTCCCAGGTCACTGTAAACATAATCAGTTCCGGTCTCATAGGTCAGTGGTTCATTTCTGATGGCATCCAGTATCGCGTCCTTTTCCTTAAGTGAGTCGACATATACCCTGAATGGAGGTAGTCCCGACTCGTGCAGGAGGAGGTGCCTGATCCTGACATCTTTTCGGTCTCCCCGGTCAAATTCTTTGATATAGTCAGCGACTCGGTCTTCAAGATCTATTTTACCCTCATCTACCAGTCTCATAACAGCAGTAGTCGTTCCTACAGCTTTGGATATGGAAGCAAGGTCATAGACATCAGAAGGTCTGACTTTTTCCGTTTTTTGGTAATCATGATATCCATAGGCCTGGTGGTATGCCAATACACCGTCCTTAACAATTCCGACTACAGCTCCAGGAAAAACTGAATCTCTGACGGCATCTTCGATGATCGTATCAATCTCATATAAAATGTTCCGGTTCAGGTCCACATCTTCCGGATCTCCAAAGCGGAGTGAAGACTGAGGTATATCTATACCGTGCCCGACGGGATACATGTCCGGTATCTGGATCGGTAATTTTCCGGAAATTCTGGAACCACCAAAAAGGGCAGCCGCTGTCGCTTCAACCTGCTGATCCGAATTATACCAGGCTAATATCTGAGAGTCGGTATTTGATAATTCGGATAAAACATAAGGGTTACCAAAAGCGATCAGTACGGATTTTTTATTCTTACGAAGCAGTCTGTTCAGAAATGATCGCTGTGCACGGTTAAACTGGGCTGATTGTCCTGTTCTGAGTGAAATAAAAGAGCCGATCATGATCAGATCTGCACGGTCTGCCTGAGCCATGATACGCCTTTTATCTTCTTCACTGGTTCGGTTATCATAAACGTGATAGGAGATATCCGGATGATATGAACGAAGCTCACGTGCAAAGTCAGATCCTGAGTTGCCGCTGCGGTTATCATCCACTGCCAGCATCAGGATCCTTGGATATTCGGAAGGATTGACGGGAAGAATATTGTCATTATTCTTTAGCAGTGTAATGGACTCACGAGCCACTTTATTCGCCACTGACTGATTGTAAGGGGTATTGATCCTGCCGTCGAGCCGGTCTATATCGATCTGATTATTACTGTTAAAAAGTCCTGACTGGTATTTCCAGGCCATAAATTTACGGAAAGACTGATCGATCCTGGCTTCGGTGATCTCGCCCCGTTCAACAGCTTCTTCTACTTCAACAATAGCCGTTTCCACATCTGGACTGATCAGCATGATATCAACTCCTGCATTTAATGCACGGACCACGGCTCTTCCGGGAGAAAATCTCGTGGTAATACCACCCATTTCCAGACCATCTGTGATCACCAGACCCTTGAAATCCAGTGAATCAGTTAAAATGTCGTTGATAATGACCGAATCCAGCGTTCCCGGAATAAGATCCTGACCGCTTAGTTTCGGAAATGCGATGTGCGCACTCATTACACTATTTATGCCCCCGTTTATCGCGGCTCTGAAAGGAACCAGTTCGAGTGTATCCAGTCGAACAAAGTCGTGGTTAACCACCGGCATATTCCGGTGAGAATCCTGATCGGTATCTCCGTGACCGGGAAAATGTTTAGCTGTTGCCAGAATCCCTTCACTCTGGGCACCTTGTACAAAAGCAGTCCCGAATTCAGCTACAATTTCCGGGTCTTCTGAAAATGACCGTACATTTATTACCGGATTTTCCGGGTTATTATTCACATCCAGTACCGGGGCAAATATCTGATGCACTCCTAATGACTTTGCTTCCAGGGCAGTGATCTTACCCATCATGAAGGCGTTCCTTTTATTTCCGGAAGCAGCAACTCCCATTGCCGGTGTAAAGCGGGTAGTCCCGGAAACACGCATAGCAGCACCGAATTCCATATCCTGGGTAATCCATAGGGGAGTTTCAGATAGTTGCTGCAATTTATTAGTCAATACTGCCTGGCCATAAATATCTCCACGCATAAAAATGATGCCGCCTATATGATACTTACGTATTAACTCCTCAAGTTGCTTATACCTTCGGTCATACTGGCTGGTAAATTCTCCGTAAGCAGGTACAATAAATAATTGACCGATTTTTTCTCTGAGGGAGGTATTGGTCACCACCGAGTCAAGGTATGATTCAGCCACTTCAGAACGTGCATATACATTTGATCCTGACACAACCGCGTCATTCCCATTTACAGGAGACTGTGCCTGAATGGTACCCGTGGTGAGGAACAGAAATATTCCCAATAAACTGATAACACTGTTTAGTTTCTCTCTCATAAAAATAATAGTCCTACAACCCTGCTGCGTTTTAAAAGTACATTTTAGATTCTGCCTATGCCAACATTTTATTGTGAGAAATTATTAACGGGAGAGAGCTTCATAGTGCGAATCTCAGATTCATCGAATGAAGAACTGTCCTGATAAAAAGAACGGTAAGATCCCTGCAGCCACATTTCAGTCTGATCTCCGTAATGATCGGATAAAGGATTACCGGACTGTCCGGTCGGAAGAACGGACCAGGTTTTATTAAGATCACTTAAATCAGCGATTCTGCGTATTGAGGCACCTAATACCATTTCGAATGGATCCTGCCATAGATACTGCCCGTTATTTATACTCATTCCGTGAGATTCCATAGAATAAGGTCCCTTACTCAGAATATTGTTAACAATAAGTTTTAGAGACCCGGGAGCATCAGGCGCTTCCGCAGCAGTCCCAAACAAGGGTGGTTTAAACGTTATAGTATGAAGTTGTTCCCATCTCCATTCAAAGGTTTCTGAACCAAAAGTGTCACTTAGAAAATAAATGGCATCCTGCATACTCTTGATGATCATATCCGTTTTGTCTTCAGCTTCCGGAGTATTCTGATCATCAAAGAACGAACTGCTGTCTCTTAGAAAGGAGGTCATAGTTCTGACCGGTACAGTCTCATGGTGAATAAATTGCTCATAAGCTGTTTCCCCCATTTCATCTTTCAGAGTATTCTCACTCAGCTTGAGCATGAACACATCAAAAATGGAAGCAGCAGTAGAATTCTCGCTATATATGTAATCCCAGTTTTCCAGATAGGATAATGCCTCTTCAAAATTATAGGCATTCTGTGAGCGGATGATCTCAATTATGAGCGGAGTGAGTTCGGCCGCATAGGCAGAATAGGAATCGTTCTGCATTTCCTGAAAAAGTTCAGGAGTATAAACCGGATTCTTTTCCAGGTGTTCTTCGATTCTTTCTATTCTTGAGGGAGGCTCCCAAAAGGTTGCGATATAATGTGGGTAATTATCCGTAGTGAGTTTATTATTGGCGTTAGCGATCCAGCCCTTTTCAGGATTTATCACCTTGGGTAATTCATCAAAGGGTATAAAATCATTCCAGTCATAATCAGGATCCCAGCCGGGTCTCAGATTGACCGGGTTTCCAATACGCTTCGGAAGTCTTGCTACAGAATACATGGCAATATTACCCAGCTTATCACCATACATAAAGTTGAGTCCGGGTACTCCAAAAGTCGGGAGAGCATCTTTGAAATCCTGAAAGTCCTCTGCCCAGTTAATTCCGTACAGAGTATTGAATTCATTTGATAGCTCGTAGCCTGACCATTGCATGCTTATCAACTGACCATTCAATAGGGCAGGGGTTGGATAAATATCTGAAATAACTGGTCCGTGCTTCGTATATCGGATCTCATAACTGATATCGTCTTCACCCTTTATCTTTATAAGCTCCTTTTTTCGATCAAAATTCAGATAAACAGCCGTAGAGTCATTCAGGGAATCAGCAATGTATCTGCCGCGATCTTCCGGATCCTGTTGTTCCAGGAAGAAATCTGTATCATCAGACATGATACTGGTAAAAGACCAGGCCATATTATCATTTTGGCCAATCACGATCAGCGGTATTCCAGCGATAGTGGCACCGGATACATTTCTGTCATTCAGGTTCATATGTACCTCATACCATTTTCCAGGCATATCCAGGCCAAGATGCGGGTCGCCAGCGAGCAGGGGAAAGCCACTGCTGGTTCTAGATCCATCTGCAACCCATGCGTTACTTCCTACATGAGTACCTGATACAGAAAAGAGGCTTCGCTTATTGATTTCAGTATTCAGAAAGGGGATGAGTGCATCACCCATTAATCCTTCCGTCTGATCAGCATTCAAACTTCTGGGGGCATCGTCCGGATAGCTTAAGATCAGTTCCCGGAATTGTTCTTCAGGCAGTCTGGATCGAATAAAATCATAGGTAATCTCGGTCCACCATCCCATATTAAGTTCCCAGGCCATCATTCGGGTTAGAGCCACAGAATGTTCAGGGGTCCATTTGATAGGATCCACATCGGCCAGTGAAAACTGAATCGGAAGACGATTGGAGTTCTGATCTATAAATTCATTAACTCCATTGGAGTAACTTTCAAGAATTGCCAGCTCAGATTCACTTAGCACTTCACTGGTTATTCTCTTGGCAATATCATAAAAACCAATGGTTCGTTGATACTTATCATAATCCACCAGGTCAGGCCCAAAAAATTCAGAAAAGCGACCCTCTGCAGCGATCTGGCTTAGGGTCATTTGCCACAACCTATCCTGTGCATGAATGTATCCCATTGCATAATAAAGATCACTTTCGGTTGAGGCATAGATATGAGGAACTCCAAACTCATCCCACTGAATCGATACTTCCTGTTCCAGGCCATTTAATTTGATTTGTGCGTCATAATCCGGCAATGGCTTATAAAAGGTCCAGTAAAATGCCAGAGAAGCAAAGCCTGCCAAAAGGATCAGAAAAAAGATCAAAAGCTTAAAAAAAGTATTCATGCCGGGTAGAAATATTCAATTATTATATTCAATCAACATAATGATTATTTCAGATTTATTCGGTCGAATGATTAAGCAAATAATTAAGTTTTTGTGACCGGAGAGCAGGCTGAAAACCTTGACATAAGGTCTTATTAGCCATACTCTAAAAAGTATAAAATAGAATCAGAATTTAATTTTTTGATAACAAATGGATATTAAAAAAGTAGCAGTGATTGGCGGAGGAACCATGGGTAATGGTATTGCTCATGTATTCGCAATGAATGACATCCCTGTAACCCTTATAGAAACCAAGCAAGAATTTGCTGACCGGGCCCTTAATTCGATCGAGAAGAACCTTGATCGCATGGTTAAGAAAGAAAAGATCGACGAAGGCAGAAAGGTAGCAACGCTCAATAATATTTCAGTTGAATTGGAATTGGTAAAAGGAGTAAAGGATGTTGATCTCGTTATTGAAGCTGTTCCGGAAAATTACGATCTGAAGAAGAAAGTGTTCGAAACAGTGGATAAAGCTGCACCAGATCATGCTATACTTGCTTCAAACACCTCTTCAATATCCATAACAAAATTAGCAGCAGTAACTTCACGACCGGAAAAATTTATAGGAATGCATTTCTTTAATCCCGTACCGGTCATGAAGCTGGTTGAAATTGTGAGGGGACTGGAAACAGATGATGATACCTACGATGTCATAGAGAAGACTTCAAAGCTTCTTGCTAAAGTACCCGTTCCGGTTAATGATTTCCCAGGATTTGTGTCAAACCGGGTATTAATGCCGATGATCAACGAAGCAATCTTCTGTGTGCAGGAGGGAGTAGCTACAGCCGAGCATGTTGATGAAGTAATGAAGCTGGGTATGGCTCATCCGATGGGACCGCTTCGACTGGCAGATTTCATTGGATTGGATGTGTGCCTCGATATTTTGAATGTACTCTATGATGGATTCAAGGATCCGAAATACCGACCAGCTGCATTACTGGTTAAAATGGTAGATGCCGGTAAGCTGGGAGATAAGACGGGTCAGGGTTTCTTTAATTACAACTAACCTTCTGTCTACAAAGAATTAAAAAGGCAGCTTTCTATAAGCTGCCTTTTTCTTTTAAAAAGTTTTCTTTCTGATATAATATTCACACCTCTTTGGAGTTATTATCCTGTATTGAGGCTGGTTAAGAGAGAGAAAGTGTGGATCTGATCAATTCGGATCCGCACTTTTTTATTTAGCCTTATTCTCTTCGGCTGTATTCCTTTCATCTTCCATTTGTCTGAACTCATAGATGGTATGGCTAAAACCGATTATAAATAATACAGTTGCCACCACGCCGCCAAAAAATACGATCAGGTTATTCATTGCTGCTCCTGTATTTAAGTTTTATGTAATTACCAAAGCCCAGCAAGGATGGTACCCAAATTCCTACGAAGAGACCTGCTTCTTTATCTCCGCTAAACCATAAATAGATAGAGAATATCATCGATAATAATGCAGACCCCAAAATGAATAGATCTGATTTCTTAAACATAGTATTTCTTTTTTAAAGCAAAATGATATTCGAGTAAAAATAATTCCTTAGAAGTCAGAGAGGCCTTTTTTTGGTAAATGACCTTTTTGATAAAAAATGGATTACCGGATAAATCATAAAAATAAGAACGTCGGGAACTATTATAGTTTCAATATTATTTGAAAGTACATCTAGTATGCTAGAAAACCTTAACTAACCAAAACTATTATGGCTAACTACTTAATGTTTGCTCAAAATATTGAAGCAGGCGATGTTGTCGGTTTTACTTTTTTCATCGGCTCTATGGCGATGCTGGCAGCGACTGTATTCTTTTTCGCTGAGCGCAATTCCGTAAGCGACAAATGGCGCCTGTCACTGACAGTTTCCGGATTAATTACCGGTATCGCTGCAGTGCATTACTATTACATGAGAGACTACTATCTGACGGTAGGGTCAAGTCCAACTGAATTCCGTTACATCGATTGGATACTAACTGTACCCCTGATGTGTGTGGAGTTTTATCTGCTGACACGCCCATACGGAGCAAAAGGTAGTACCCTGTTTAAGATGATCATGTATTCTGCTGGTATGCTCGTAACCGGTTATATCGGTGAAGCGATACAGCCAGACAGCACGATCCTTTGGGGTGTAATTTCTACTCTTTTCTATTTAGGAATTGTGTATGAAGTATTTGCCGGTGAGATCGCTAAACTTGCGAAATCAGCAAACAATCCTGCTCTGGATCAGGCAATGTTTCTTTTGAAGATCTTCATTACCCTTGGATGGTCTATCTATCCTATCGGTTATATGACCATGCCTGGAAACCTTCTTGATGGTGCATTTAATCTTGATGTTGTATACAACATCGGTGACGCCATTAACAAGATCGGATTCGGACTCGTGGTATATTCTGTAGCTGTTGCGTCATCTAATGACTGATAAGCACGGATTAGTGTAATTTAAGGCTCCTCCGAAAAGGGGAGCCTTTTTTTGTAGATGTACATTACCCTCCCTGTTTCAGTGTGCTTCCGCTTCTGGACCTGCAATGCTTTTACCAAACATCCCATACATTTTCTCCACGATCAGCATATGAGGAAGAGTCATTACACTGATGGCAATAAATAAAAGGAAAACCAGTAATTCCTCGCTTCCAAAAGCATCCAGAATAAAATAAAGTAATGCAATACCAAGGTAAGACAGAAAGCTGTAGAGAAAGGATTTCTTATAAAACCATATCCAGCCTGCCTTTGTGCCTTTGAGCCTCATGAACCTGATCATGACCCGGATATGGTTAAATGCGTGCCAGATCCCGAAATAAATACTGAAAGCCCAGATCGTATCACAGTAAAAGAACAAAAGGGATACGACGGCCGCATCCAGTAATGCCGTAGTGAAATCTGAAAAACGGTGATATTGAAATAGAGAAGTGATAATGAACATGACCGGATAGCACAGTGCCAGACCTGTTTTCAAGACAGATATTGAAAGAAATCCTGTTACAACCTGGGCAATTGAGATTCCCGTAACTGATTCGATAACGGGGGAAGTATAATCAGGGTTGGCAAATAAAATCAGTCCCACCACGGTGATCCCTCGGGACAGATGAATAGCCCAGCGCCAGAATGGTTCAAGATCAAACCTCATTGCATCAGCCTGTCCGAAATGGTACAGCGTGATCAGCATAAAGGAAATGAAACTAAACATGGGAAAATAGATCCAGAGCAGAGAGTAAATGATGATCAGTCCTAAATAAGAACCATAGAATTGGAGATTGTTTTTAATGGTCTGACTATGATCATTCAGCTCAAAAGATATGATATGATCAATGGCTCCATGCGGCATCCCCGTGAGTAAAATTGCGATTCCGAGCAGGTAATAACGAAAATCTTCTACAAACTCCGGAAAGAGGAAATTTATAAGAATGGCTAAAAGCCCAAAAATACATTGGATGAATACTACTTTATTTTGGATCATAAAGGGTCTTTTTGGATATCTTAAGCAAGTAAAACAAGCTACAAACCGTTCCTCAATATTCCCATTAATGGTTGAGAACGAGGTACTTAGAATCTAAAATTGAAGACAGTCTGAAGCTGATCTGATGAATATACTCGGACTCTGAAGATCTGTGTTTGCCTATATATCGGGCATTATAATTATCCTGCCCGAGCGATCATTGCTTTCATAATATTACTGACCAGCCAATGCCAAAGCTATAATCAGAGGAACTCTCACTGAGGCCTATCATGAAATTGGTATTCAGATTTAGCATTGAATTAACTTGCCATCCAAAGCTTCCGCCAAAGCTGAAGGGGGGATCAACCTGATCAATGATCCTGGTTGATCCGAACAGGCTGGCTGATGACAAAAACTTTCCATTAGAGAATGATCTGCCTATTGCTGCACTGTAACTGAAGATATTATAAAAGTTCAGCTCATCCATATCTCCCATCATCCAATACGAGCCGCTTAAAAGTATCAGATACCTGTCGATACGGCGTAGTATGCTAAGTCCGGCTCCCACATCCCAGGCACCGGTACCGTAACCTGAATTCGGATCTGTTAGTGGAATCTTCAAAGCCAGATCTCCTGATATAATGGTAGATCCTAATGGCGGATTATAGATCGGATACTGAATACTAAGGGATGGATCGCCAAAAGAAGTCTGATCATATAAAACGCTGTCTTTGGAACCCGGGTCTATTTTATTTCCTCCATGGCCGGAACCCTGACCCATACCCATTCCGGAACTGCTGTCACTGCCACGGTCAAATCTTCCGTTATTTGGTCCGCCTGTGGGGATGAGTCCTCCTGAGGTGCCGGTATACGAGATCCATGGAGTGCTCTGGTAAATAAACGGATAGGAGGCGGATATACGATAACCGTTCTGAGAAAAGCTGAATCCGTTATTCAAGTAGAATGAGCCGGTCTGTTCTGTGAAATAGTAGGAACCGGAGGCGAATTGGCCGGAACCGTTATAACGGATCTCCTGAGCACTTACCCCTCCGGCACCTTGAATAATCACGGATAATATTAAGAGGATCAGTTTATATGTTAACTTCTCCTTCATTAATTTTTTATTGTCCTGTTTCAGGAACTTGCTGATAAAGTCGTTTGGTCAGACGTTCCATTGTCTGAACTGCCTCTCCCATTTGGGACGACATAGACCGGATATGCTCACGTAGCTGATCCATATCTCTTTTCATGGTCTGGTCCTTCATCATTTCTCTGTCCTGAAGCATCAGGTTACATCTCTCAGCTGCATTTTTGATTGTTCCAAGGGTCATATGCATCTGCTCATTAAATCGGTGCATCATCTGGAACTGATTCATCATACTTTCATTCTGCAACTGTTGCATGCGTCTGTTCATCTCCTGATTCATGGCCTGCGTTCTTTCCATAAGCTGACTCATTTGTTGTTGAACCTGCTGCATCTGTTGCATTTGCTGCTGCATTTTTTGCTGATTCAGGTCAGGTTGAGCAATTAATGTGGTCGAGCTCAGAATTAAAAAGCTGATCATGAATGAAAATATTGTTTTCATGATTGTGTAATTAATGATAACTAACTGCCTGCATGGTCCTGATTTTTAGAGAGACAGGCTACCGTATTTCAAAGAAATATTTGTAAGTTTTCAGGTCTGATCCTTGTAATGAAATGTCTTACCTGGTCAGTATCCTGCAAATTCAGACTATAATAAGTGAGAAGAGAAATTGATGAATAAAGCTGTCAGCCTGCTAAAATGGATAGCAGCCATTTTGGTCATAGCATATAGCGGTATATGTGTTTATTTTTATTATATACAGGATCAGATCATCTTCAGACCCTCTGCTTTACCTCAGGATTATACATACAGCTACGACTTCCCATACGAAGAAAGGTATTTCTTTGTAAATGAAGAGGTAAAGATCCATGCAATCCATGCAAGAACAGAAAACCCAAAAGGATTGGTACTATATTTTCATGGTAACAGGGGATCCAATAATACCAACCCAGACAAATTTGAACTGTTTCTGACCAGGGGATATGATGTGCTATATCCTGATTATCGGTCTTTTGGTAAGAGTTCGGGTGAACTTACGAACGGGGAAGACCTGGTAGCGGACATGAAAGTGGTCTATCGTGAAATGATGAAAGAATATGAGCAGGATCAGATCATTGTTCTTGGTTACTCACTTGGTTCCGGATTTGCTGCCCAGGTCGCGGCGTCATTTGACCCAAAAAGTATTGTCATATGGACACCATATCTAAGTATGATCGATATGAAGGATGCAGTTTATCCATTTTTACCGGATTTTCTGGTCAGGTTCCCTCTCAGAACTGATGAGGCATTACAGCAAATAGAAGAACCGGTTTATATATTTTATGCTGAGGAAGATGAGGTTCTGCCGGTCAAGAGATCAATCAGGCTTAATGATTATCTTAAAGAATCGGATAAATACTTTATCCTGAAAAGACAAGGGCATGGAAGGATATATCGGAATAATGATTTGCTTAATGAAATGAGTGTAATTCTAGGCTCTGAATAAACTAATATCATTTTTTCCCTAGTTGTGATCAGGGAGTACAATGGGTGACATGATCTGTCACTCTGAGTAATTATCTTTATCTTGAATTTCGAATCATGATTACGCGAATTTCTTAAATAATTAACGATCTGAACCGCAGAAATAAATATACATGGATTACCTATTAGGGATAGCTGGAATCATTATCGGGGGAATCGCAGGTTATGTGATCGCTCATTTTAAATCGAAATCTGAGAGCTCGAGACTGGAAGAAAGAAATGCCAATTTGAGTGATAAGTTACAGGAGACTGAATCAGAGCTAAAAGAATTTCAGCAACAGAAAGAACAGGAGATCACGGCTGAACGCAGCCGGGCGAACGAACTGGACCGGGAACTGGCTGAACGAAATGCTGACTACCGTAACCTTCAGGAGCGTCTGGATGAACAGAAAAAAGAGCTGAATGAAATGCAGGAGCAGCTCAGAATTCAGTTCGAAAACCTGGCCAACAAAATACTGGAAGAGAAATCTGAAAAGTTCTCAAAACAAAACAGAGAGCAGATCAATCAATTATTGAATCCTTTAGGAGAGAAACTCGAAGCTTTTAAAAAGAAAGTGGAAGAGACTCACAAAGACGAGGTAGAAGCAAGGGGATCGTTGAAGCAGGAATTGAAGCAGCTGCTGGAATTAAACCAGAAAATGAGTGAAGATGCAAAGAATCTCACCAAGGCTTTAAAGGGTGATTCCAAAGCCCAAGGTAACTGGGGAGAAGTAATTCTGGAAAGGATCCTGGAGCGGTCCGGTCTTACGAAAGGAAGAGAATATGAGGTGCAGTCATCGGTTACTACAGAGGATGGAAAGCGTCTTCAGCCGGATGTCGTTGTTCACCTTCCGGATGAGAAATTTCTTATTGTTGATTCCAAAGTATCTCTGACTGCATATGAGCGATTTTCTTCAGCAGATTCTGATGAGGAAGCTGAAGCCGCGCTGAAACAACATGTAAGTTCTATAAGAGCACATGTGAAAGGACTCAGCAGCAAAAACTATCAGCAGATCCACGGCAAAAAAAGTCCTGATTTTGTTCTTTTATTCATTCCTATAGAACCTGCTTTTGGAATAGCTTTACAGACAGATCCCCAATTATATCAGGATGCCTTTGATCGAAATATTGTGATCGTAAGCCCGTCTACACTACTTGCAACGCTGGCAACGATCGATAGTGTGTGGAAGCAGGAATACCAGAATAAGAATGCAATGGAGATCGCTGACCGTGGCGGAAAACTCTATGACAAATTTGTCTCATTTGTTGAAAGTATGAATGATATCGGCCAGCGGATACGGCAAACCCAGGACAGCTATGATGAAGCAATGGGAAGATTATCTACCGGAGCCGGTAATCTGGTTCGACAGGCAGAGATGATCCGTAAACTGGGAGCGAAGGCTTCTAAACAACTTCCAGACGAACTTACCGGGGAATTAAATGAAGGTTTGCCAGAAAATGGTTCAGATAGGACCAATGATTAATATATTTAACTCATAGGTTCCGCTTAAGTTTCTACTCTGAAATTACTTGTAGGACATACACCTACATAAGTCCCATACACCGCTCTATGTTTATCGCTTCTATGAACAGTTAGCTTTAAGTAGCTAATAAACCCATTGCATACATTAACTATTACTTTTGACTGCGGGGTATTCACATAAATAAGACTGGAAAATACGATGGAGATAATTGCGGGGGATTATTGCGAGCTGGAATCAGGCCTTTTTATTGATGAAATAAGCAATGATCAAGAAGAAACATACATTCCTGTAAAAAATGAGATCATCGGAGATATCAGGTCTCTGTCGATAAGCAGTGAAAAGTGGGATCAGCTTGCCGGGAATTTTATTTTTCCAATGCTCCAAAGCAGCTGGGTGGTCGCTGCAGCCAATGCCTTCTCAGAGTCGGAATCAATACAGGTTATTATATCAAGAAAGGGGGAAAAGGTGGTCGCTGCATTGCCTTTAGCATCAAAAGGATTGCTGATGCCTCATCTGGAAATTCTCGGCAGTTCAACCCTTCAGGAGCCGGGAGGATTTATTTATGACAGCGAAGAATCCCTGATTTCTTTGGTTCAGTTTATACTCAGCCTGAAGAGGCCTGTTTATTTACATGGCTTAGAATTGAATTCTTTATCAGTCAAGGTCCTGTTAAATGAACTGGATAAGAATAATGACTACGAGTATAGAGTGGCAAAATCGCTGATCCCATATGTAAAAGTGGAGGGAGAATGGAAATCATTTGAACGTACTATCTCTTCCAGCCGGAGATCAAGCTTTAGAAGACTTTTGCGAAAAGCGGAATCGAAGGGCAGGGTGGAGTTCCGAGCGGTCACACCCAACAATGAAAACTTTACTCAATATTTTGAGGAAGTACTACGGGTTGAGGCTGCTAACTGGAAAAGTAAGGCGGGAACTGCTATTAAGATCAACGAAGCTCTGGAGGTGTTTTTCAAAGAATATGCCTCTGACTTAGTTCGAAAAGGTCAATTAAGATTGTTTTTCATGAATATTGATAATAAACCGATCGCAGTTCAGCTAACTGCAGTACATGCCAATCGCCTGTGGATCTTCAAGATTGGATATGATGAAAATTGGAAGTTTTGCTCACCTGGAATATTACTTATGAATTATGTGGTTAAATATTGCTTCGAGGCAGGTTTAGATCACTGTGAATTTCTCGGTAATGATGAGGAGTGGCTCCATACATGGGCCAATGAAACACATGAACTGGTTAATTTCACGATATACCCCGTATCGTTGAGAGGTGCCCTGGCCAAGATAGACAGCCCCCTGGGTTACTTAATGGGAAGGCTGAAAAACGCAAAGTACAAGTGGTATAAACTTAATAAGGGTTAATTCAGATGTTAGAGAAACTCAGAGAAAATATTGTATTCCGTATTGCCTCCCGCCATATTGCAGGAAGAGATCTGCGAGATGCTGTCAGTGTGTGTGACTGGGTCACAGATAGAGGCCACAACTACATTCTTTCTTCCTGGCGAAATGGAGATGAGAAGCACCCATCTGAAACAAATAAAAAAGAAAATATTTACAGTTTCATGAATTCAATAGTGGCTATAAAACAGATCGGTGGCAATGGATACCTTTCTCTGAAGCTGGATGCTATTGGATATGATAACGAAGCTTTTTTAGATATTTTGAGTCTGGCCAGATCTGCAAATGTCAGAATTCATATTGATTCGCTTGGACAGGACACCTGTGATGCAAATTTCAGCATGATTGAACGGGCATCCGAATACCATGATATTTTAGGATGCACCTTACCATCCCGTTGGGCCCGAAGCAGAGAAGATGCAAAAAGAGCTGCCGACCTCAAATTGGCAGTAAGGATAGTCAAAGGACAGTGGGAAGATGCTTCACTCTCAATTGATCCGCGTGAGAATTATATGGCTATTGCAAAAATCATTGCCGGGAAAGTGCCCTATATAGGAATTGCTACCCATGACAAAAAGCTGACAGAAAATGCGCTTACCTATTTAGAAAACTCCGATTCTAAGGTTGAGGTTGAGCAATTCTTTAGCCTCCCGCTAAATGCGATGGATTTAGCGATTAAATATTCAATGCCATACAGAGTGTATGTTTCATACGGGTATCCTTCTATCCCTTACAATTATAAATTTGCCATGACTCGGCCTGTTCTTGGATTCTGGATGCTGTCTGATTTCACTTTCCACTTCAGGAAACCCTGGACCGGTTCTGATGAGATACTTCAAAGGTAAATACAGTGTCACTACAAACTAAAGTACTTTCTCTGTTCATCAATTGGAACAAATCCTCTCATACTTCAATATAAGCTTCTGAATAAAAGCTGAAGTATTTTGGATTCTATAGATAAGATCTTTTCCTATCACTTAACATTTAAAAAGAGCCTGAAGCTTGTTACAGGTCTGATTGCAGGATACTCTCTGTGGTTCTGTATGCTGATCTTATTTTTAAAGTGGTTTAATCCACCTTTTACAGCTTTTACAATGCAGGAGACATGGGGAGATCATCCCTTTGATTATTACAGTCTCAGAGATAATTGGGTTCCTGCCGATGAAATTCCGGAGCACGTGAAGCTGGCCGTTATAGCCTCAGAAGATCAAAGATTTAATCAGCATTGGGGGATAGATGCCAAGGCAATTAAGAAAGCAATCAATGAGAATCAACAGGGAGGAAGAATACGTGGTGCAAGTACGATCACACAGCAGGTGGCTAAGAATTTATTTTTAACTCCTGCACAATCCTACCTGAGAAAGGGAATTGAAGCGGGAATAGCTGTAGTTATTGATCTCTTTTGGTCTAAAGAGAGGATACTCGAAGTATATCTGAATATTGCTGAATTTGGACCCGGTATGTACGGAATTGCCACCGCTACGGATTTTTATTATCAAATTTCGCCTTCTGAGCTTAGCCCTGAACAGGCGGCCCGAATGGCCACCGTCCTGCCAAGCCCCAGAAGAATTGAACCTGAGCCGGCATCGGCCTATGTAATCAAAAGAAGTAAGTGGATCCTGCGGAACATGCAGCAGCTTAGCGGGAGACAGTATCTACCGGATACATATGAAGATGCCTTAAAACTGGATTCCGGTATTTTTGATCCCTCCCGGCTTATTGGAAGAGTACGTCTGAAGGACACTCTTAAATTATCCCATAATTGAATTTCAGATCACAAATTTACGGCCCTTAGGATGTAGAATCCCTTCAGGACCGGGAGTTCCAGCCCCGCACTTTTTATCAGATCCTCTTGCATATCGTGGTATGACTGAACCGCATCCGTTCGGTAACCGGTATCTGATAACAAATCCAGAAAACCATTGAGGCTCAATGGTAATTTGATCGCTTCACCTACCATAGCCACTCCCCAGGTAAAGCTGGTGCGATAGAAAAAATTAAGTTCATTCAGAGAGAAAAAAGTGCTGCTCAGGGTCATATCAGGCAAAAGCGAGTTTAACTCTTTCAGAATATTCCTGGCTGACTTAAGCGGGATATAATCAAAAAACCCTTCAGCTAATACGAGCGTCTTTTTATTAGGGTCGAATTCACGGATCTCAGTAAGGGTCTCACTAAGGGTGTTTTTATTGACATCCAGTGGGCATAAGTGAAGATCCTGAGACATTAGGTTGTTTTGGGTCAGAAAAGCTTTTTTCTCCTGTATCATAACAGGAGTATCTATTTCAAAAGTTCGGACACCGTTCTTTGAAAATAAAGCTCCGGTGTGATCAAATCCTGATCCAAGAATTACGACCTGCTTCACACCTTCTGCGAGGGCATTTTCAGTAGCTTTCTGAAGATAATATTTACGGCAAATTATATGCATGAGGTCCCCGGGTAGCAATAATTCTTCGGTAGATATGAAGAGCTTTCTCCAAAAAGGTTTTACCAGTGTTTTATGATACCAGCTAAGTGAACTCGGCAGATATTGTACCAGATTTTCGTAGTAATGAACCAAATCTTCACTAAATAGAGGTCTGATCCTTGGATCAAGATTTAGGCCATAGAATTTTATCGCTATATAAGCGGCTGTATTGCTGATTCCTTTATGTTTCATCGCCGCTTAATATTCAAACATAGTCCATGGAGTATCTTTAGGTACCGGAGCCTTAAAGTCCATGAGTTCCTTTTGAGTAGGATGTTTCACCTTTAGGCGAACCGCACGCAACCCAATATTTTTTCCGTCTTTTCCAGGATCTCCGTATCTGTAGTCACCCCACAATGGGAAGCCTGATTTAGCCATCTGAACCCTTATCTGATGTGCTCTTCCGGTAATCAACTCTACTTCTATGAGACTATGATTACGGTTTTGCTTAATAGTGGTGTATCTGAGTCTTGATTCTTTTGCACCTTTTCTGGGTTTGTCATACGCCTTAACTGTATTAGAACGATTATCCTTCAACAGAAAATGGGTTATATCATCAAACATAGGAGTTTGTCCATTCACTAAGGCCCAATATGTTTTTTCTACTCTGCGTTTCCTGATTTCTTCTGATAACCGGGAGGCTGCCTTTGAAGTTCTTGCTAGTACCATTACTCCGCTCACAGGCCGGTCCAGTCTGTGGACAAGACCCAGATAAACTTTGCCGGGTTTGTTGTACTTCTTTTTTATGTATGATTTGCAGAGTGTCAAAACATCCGGATCTCCGGTATGATCTTCCTGAGAAAGCAGGCCGGATGGTTTATCGATGACCAGCAGATGATTGTCTTCGTAGATGACGGGTATATCGGGATGAGTACGGGTTGTGTTCATATCATACAAAACTAAGGATAGATTGAACAAGGTCAAAGGTGAGAGAGGAAAAGCATTCGGGCCTTATTTAATTTTTCATTCGGTTCTGTTTGCATTATCCTGTTGAGAAATTGTGCACGTAAATGACTACAGATAGGATGTACGACAGTAGAGGAAAGTTAAAGAAGAAAGAATACGAGCGGGAACTTTCAAAATTGCATGCAGAACTTGTTAAACTTCAGTACTGGATAAAAGAAAAGGGGCTGAAGGTTTGTGTGTTGTTTGAGGGGAGGGATGCAGCCGGTAAAGGAGGTGTTATCAAACGGATAACAGAACCTCTGAATCCAAGAACGGTGAGGGTGGTTGCCCTTCAAAAACCCACAGAAAAAGAAAGAAATCAGTGGTATTTCCAGCGATATATTGAGCAATTGCCCACAGCAGGTGAAATGGTACTTTTTGACAGAAGCTGGTACAATAGAGCAGGAGTAGAAAGGGTGATGGGTTTCTGTACCGATCGTGAATATGAGTCCTTTTTGCTGCACTGCCCTAAATTTGAGGAGATGATACAGCATTCCGGGATCATACTTATCAAATACTGGTTTTCGATCAGTGATAAAGAGCAAAAGAGACGGTTTGTTGAACGGAATCAGGATCCCATGAAACGGTGGAAACTCAGTTCTATGGATGTGGAAGCCAGACGCCGGTGGGTTGACTATTCCCGAGCGAAAGATGAAATGTTTAAACACACAGATACTGAGAGATCACCCTGGTACGTGGTAAATGCTGATATTAAAAGGCATGCACGATTGAACTGTATCAGTCATCTTTTGCAGCAGATCGACTACGAAGACCTGACTCCTGATCCGATCGTTTTTCCAAAGATCAGTGAACATCCCGAGTATAACAGGCCTCCGATCTCTTCGATGAACTGGGTGCCTGCAAAATTTGGGGAGAATCCGGTGGACGATCAGAGAAGTTGAAGCAAGAAGACTAAATGATAAGAGGGTAGAGGTTCTAAAGCCGGGTATATCTTTTTAGCCGATCCAAATCTTCCGGATCTGAAGCTAAACTCACACTGATCAACAGGATTATATTAACGATCAGACCATAGATCCCTTCATGCATGGGAACAGGCTTAAGATCCGGCAAATACAGGAATATCAATGTGAAAATAATGCCACCTATGAGTCCGGCTATCGCACCTTTTCCGGTTGCCCTTGGCCAGTAAAACATGGCAAATACCAGAGGAAATATCTGTGCGATCCCCCCGTAAGCCCCAAGCAGTAATGAAACAATATCAATACTAGAGAAGACGGCAAAGTAATAAGCGATCAGGCTGATAACTACCACCAGGATCCTTATGGCCATTCGCTCGTTGGAACCCGTATTTAACCATTCTTTCAAGGAAGATACCTTAGATAACCCATCGCGTGTAGCTACCGAAGCGGCTGCATGAACGATCGCATCACCAGACGACATTGATGCGGCCAGAGTACCGGCACAAACCAATCCTATGAGTACCACCGGCAAATCCATTTGCATGAGCACATACGGTAAAATGGAATCAGCAGGTTCTACTCCCGGAAAAGTTAGAACAGCAGAGAAACCGATTAGTAATATGGGAACAAGAAAGATCTGAAAGGTAGGGTAAAGAACGACCGTAAGTTTTATGGTACGATCACTTTTGGCAGCAAAACTTTTCATAAAGAAATGTGGCCACATACTAAAGCCAAGTGCTGAAACGATCACTGCCGAACTGAAACCCCACCAGTCCCAGGGCTTACCACTGTCAGTGAGTCCCGGTGCGGTCAGAGCCTGTTTGAAATCGGAGGCAATCAGTTCTCTGAACATTGGAGCTACTCCGCCATATAATTGTTCCGGTAACCAGATACCCAAAAACCATGCGATGACGAGCATGAATACTCCCTGAAAGGTATTGGTCCATCCCACTCCCATAACCCCACTGAAGAATACATATATAAGTACTACGAAATAAGCTATTCCGGCACCGAGCCAGACCGGTATTGCCCCTTCAGAAATGGTATTTAGTACAAGTCCTGCGCCTTTCATTTGTAAGGTAAGATAGGGTATCAGTACTACTACGGTTAATACCGCAAGAAGAGCAGAAAGAAACCTGCTGTTAAAGCGGTCTTCAAGTAGCTCAGCCTGAGTTACAAAACCATGTTCAGCCCCAAGTTTTCTAGCCTTAGGCCCAAAAAAATAGAGAGGAACCATGCCCAATGCACCATAAGCAATGATGTATAGTGCTGCCGCACCTTTTGAATACGCCCAGCCGGGACCGCCCAGGAAGGCAAATGATGAGAAAATAGATGCACCAAGTACGAAATATAGGATCAGTACATTCATGGCACGATCCCCTGCAACATAACCCGCGGTACTATCAGAAACCTTTAATCCGGGTACAATTCCCATAATGAGAGTAAGCAGCAGATAGATACCGCAAATCCCCAAAATGATCATCCAGCTTTCCAAATCAGCACTCCGGATCTTTATCTTTCAGGAAGAAAATAAATACTGAAATGGCACCGGTGAGCAGCATTGCGATCACCCAGACAACGGATAAGGGAAAGCCAAAGATCAGTGGAGTCGGTGACGCAAATAACGGATAAACAGGCCAGATCAGGCTTATCTGCACAATTACCAAAATGACAGACAAAATAATAGCTCTCTTCCGTCTGACCGGATCCTCGGTGGAAAATACCAATCCCTTAGGTATTTGTTTGTTCATAGTGGATAATTTTGCTCCTAATGTAACAGATGAAGGTAATACATCAAAAGGAACAGAAGCTTAAAAAATCTTTTATCTTTAGTGCATGAGTGAAGTATCAGACCATTCTGCTTTAGAAGAAAAAATTTCGAATCTGCCGTTATCACCGGGGGTGTACATATACCGGGATGATGCGGAGTCTATCCTATATGTAGGTAAAGCCAAGAAGCTCAGAAATCGGGTCAGGTCTTATTTTCAGGAATCCAGGCCTGTGGATGGACGAATAAAGACCATGGTTTCCAAGATCGATGATCTGGAAGTGATCGTAACAGATACAGAAGCAGAGGCTTTAATACTGGAGAATAATCTGATCAAACAATACCAGCCACGATACAATATTATGTATCGTGATGATAAATCTTATCCCTATATATGCATTACAGATGCCAATAAACCGAGAGTGTACCCAACCCGAACCGTACTGAAAGACGGTTCAAAGTATTTTGGACCGTACGACAGTGTAGGAACGATGAAGAGAATGCTGGAAACCATAAGAAAAGCGTTCGGGCTTTGTACTTGTGCAGTATCACAGAAGGTGATCGATAAAACAAGGGGAGCTCCAAAATGGCATTCCTGTTTTGATGATTACCTGCAAAATTGTTCCGGTGACTGGGATGATGACCTGTATCAGGACACGATAAAGAAAGTAGAAAGACTTCTGAATGGTCAGACCGATACTTTGATCAGAGAATTGAAAGAAGAAATGCAGATCGCATCTGAAGCACTTGCTTTTGAGGAGGCTGCAAATCTCAGGGATTCCATTCAGTCGGTTGAGAGATACAGCCAGAAAATGAAGATCGTGGCTTCAAAGAAAGTTGACCGGGATGTATTCGCAATTGGTAAAGATGATGATCTGAATGAAGCATGTGGTGTATTATTCAAGATCAGAGAAGGTAAACTGATCGGTAAGTTCCACCGTTATATGAAGAATATTGAAGGACTGTCTCATAGTGATATGATTCAGTCTTTTGTTGAAGATTATTATACCGGTCAGTATACGGCAGCTATTCCCGATGAGGTTTACTTAAGCCACGAGATGACAGACAGCGAAGCTCTGGAGCAATATCTTTATCAGGAAAGAGCCAAGATCGTACCGGTTCATGTTCCACAGATAGGCGAGAAAAAACAGCTGATCAAAATGGCAGAAGCTAATGTCAGGTTATATCTCAGAGAAAGAGAGATTGAAAAAGAGAAGGCGGAAAGAGACCGTATACCTCAGGCCGTAAAAGATCTGAAAGAACATCTCAAACTGCAGCGTTTACCCCGGCGCTTAGAATGTTTTGATAATTCGAATTTTCAGGGAAGTGATCCGGTTGCTTCGATGGTCTGTTTTGTGGACGCAAGACCACGAAAAAGCGAATACAAGAAATTTCATATTAAAACTGTGGAAGGACCCGATGATTTCGCTTCCATGCGGGAGATCCTCCGCCGCAGATACACGAAAGTGCAGAAAGATAAACTTCAGATCCCGGATCTGATCATAGTTGACGGAGGAAAAGGACAATTAAGCGCTGCCGTGGAAACATTAAAAGATATTGGTTTTTATGGGCAATGTGACGTCATAGGACTGGCCAAAAGGTTGGAAGAAGTATTCCTCCCGGGGATGTCTGATTCTATCATGATCCCGAAAAAATCTCCTGCCCTTAAACTGCTGCAACAGGCACGGGATGAAGCTCATCGGTTTGCCATTACTTTTCATCGAAGTAAAAGAGCAAAAAGAACCTTTACTACTGAGCTTACAGATATAGAGGGAATAGGTAAGAAGACTGCTGACAGATTATTGAGAGAGTTTGGTTCCGTAAAAAAAGTTAAACAGGCTGAACTGGAAGAATTGAAAGCATTTTTAGGCGAAAAGACGGGCGAGAATGTATTCAACTATTTTCATTCCTGATTCGTCACATCCCCGGGTAAAGCCTAACATCATTATGTGATACTGTTGTGAGTCGTCAAATATTATAATGATTCTAGCATCAGGTAAATCATCAGACCTGGTCAACTTTGTTCTTCCTTAACCAGCTCTATAAAAGCTAACTGCGGGAGGACCTAATCCCAACAAAGGGTGACTATTATGGAATTAGTGAAAAGACATGTGAGTGATAAAAGCTATAAAGATCTCAGAGACCGGGATCTGGTAAAACTATTCAGAAAGAACGGCGATGAGTCTGCCTTTAATGAATTATTAAATCGCCACCAGAGCAAAGTATATTCCTACATATACAGCATGGTTCTGAATCCTGAAGTTGCAAATGACATATTTCAGGAAACCTTTACCAAGATCGTTACTAAAATGGATGATACTTATAATGAACAGGGTAAATGGATTGCCTGGACCATGCGTATTGCGCATAATGCCACAATTGATTATTTAAGAAAACAAAAACGATATGTCCACGTTAGTGGCCCGTATGATGAAGATGATTCATCCGATTATTTTGAAAGAATGGAAGATGAAGACGTAGTCGATGCGGACGATCAGATGATCATGAATGAAGAAAGATCTGATCTGATGAGGCATATCAGTCGTCTGCCGGAAGAACAAAGAACTGTTGTGCTTCTCAGACATTACTATGAAATGCCTTTTAAAGAGATCGCTGAATTGACCGACGTTTCTATCAACACCGCCTTAGGGCGTATGAGATATGCACTCATCAACCTGAGGAAATATTTTGAAGAAGATAGACAACAAGAGTTGAAACATGCTAAACAGTGAAGATGGTTGTATCCGTTATTTGATGAAGGAAATGGATCCTTCAGAAGAAATGGAATTCGAAAGGATGATGCGGGAGGATGAAAATCTCTTGATTGAGGTAGAAACGCTCAGGAATACACTGAAAAAACTGGATCAGTTACCTGAGAAAACTCCTCCGCCTCATTTGATCGAAGAGATCAAAAATAGCACAGCTTACCAAAATAAGGTTCTGAAAGGCCAGTCCGGAAGCCGGATTATCCGATACTCAACTTATACCGCCGCGGCTACTGTACTTCTCATAGCGGTCAGCGGTATTTATTTCCAGTTTTCTCAGCCGGGTGTTTCAGGGACCGGATTACCTGAAGATCAGACGGTCAGTCCCTGGGTTGACCGAAATGAAGTTTTGAGATATTCAGGAGAGTATGCGGTACCGGTTGAGGTTGAATTATCAGACGAATACAACAAAAGCTACGATAAGCTCCGCCTCGTAGAGTCGGTTCCTGTACAAAGCCCGGATAAACAAGGACTGATTCTGACCGGTTCATCAGATTAAGTCATTACTGCCCAAAGAGATAGTACTATAATGTGGATAACTATCCGGCAGAGTGTTAATAAGTATTTTTGTATAGCACATTGCCTCGCTTTATATTGGAATCCCTCGCAAACAAAGTTAAAGTAGAAAGCTGTTTTAATGGGTAAAGTTATTGCAATTGCTAATCAAAAGGGTGGTGTCGGTAAAACGACAACAGCCATTAACCTCGCTGCCAGCCTGGCTGCTATTGAGCATCCGACACTGGTAATCGATATCGATCCACAGAGTAACACCACCAGCGGATTGGGTATAGATTCGAAGACCGTTTCCAATTCGGTGTATGAGGTTATGATTGGTAGTGCTGACATTGAGGATACGATCCGTCAGACCGAGCTTGATTTCCTGGATCTGATCCCTTCGCATATTAATCTCGTGGGAGCAGAGATCGAAATGATCGATCGGGATCAACGGGAGAAGATCCTGACGAAAGCCCTTAAAGAGCAACGCGAGAAATACGATTTTATCATCATTGACTGTCCGCCTTCACTTGGACTCTTGACAATAAACGCTCTGACAGCGTCCGATTCGATCCTGATCCCTGTGCAATGCGAATACTTTGCCCTTGAAGGGTTGGGGCAACTTCTCAATACCATAAAGATCGTTCGCCAGCATCTTAATCCATCACTTGATATCGAAGGAGTGCTGCTGACAATGTATGATACCCGTACAAGGCTCTCTAATCAGGTAGCTGAAGAGGTGAAACGGTATTTTGACGACCGGGTTTTTAAATCGGTAATTGCGAGAAATGTAAGACTGGCAGAGGCTCCAAGTTTTGGTAAACCGGCACTTCTTTATGACTCTACCAGTGTGGGAGCCAAGAACTACCTTGCTTTAGGTAAAGAGATCATTAAAAGGAATAAGAAATTATTCAAAGACAGTCCGGTACTAACGGATTAAGAGATTATGGCTTCAAAGAAAGTATTAGGCAGGGGATTGGGCGCTTTTTTCCCGGAGTATCGGGAAGAAGGTGAAGAACCTGTATCCGGTAGTGATCAGACGGCAGAAAGGGATGTTCAAAAGACCATTGCTCCTGAAGAAAGAGTCAACATCGTGCTTTTCGTTCCGGTTGAGCATATCAGAGCAAATCCACATCAGCCTCGTCGCGAATTTGATGAAGAAAGACTGGATGAGCTGGCTTCTTCGATCAAAAAACATGGTCTGATTCAGCCTATAACGGTCAGATATATCGGAGAAAAGAGGTTTGAACTCATATCTGGTGAAAGAAGGCTTCGGGCTTCGAAACTTGCCGGTCTGGCCGAGATTCCTGCATTTATCCGGGAAGCGGATGATGAACAAAGCATGTCATTTGCGCTGATCGAGAATATTCAACGCGAAGAATTAAATCCTCTTGAAGTTGCACTTGGTTACAAAAGACTGGTACAGGAATTTAATTATACTCAGGCAGAGGTAGCGGAAAAGGTTGGGAAGAATCGAACCACAGTAACAAACATGCTTCGGTTGCTTACTTTACCTGATTATATTCAGAAAGCACTGAAATCAAATCTTATAAGCATGGGTCATGCGAGAGCATTGGTCAGCATAGAAGATGAGAGCCTTCAGAAGAGCATACTTGATAAGACCCTAAGTAATGACTGGTCGGTCAGGCAGATCGAAGAAGCTGTTCGTAAGGGTGAAGAGAAACCTTCAGGAAAAAAATCAACTACCCGGAAACCTGATCTTGAAGACCCGTTTTATGAGGAGATCTCATCCCGGTTGCGTAAGAAATTCAGTACGAAGGTAAATCTCAAAGCCAAATCAAAG